>JAUNSH010000086.1 GCA_030539285.1 Eubacteriales bacterium | reverse complement strand
AGGGCATCAAGTATACCACTGAGGTCATCCGCCGCAAGGTTGGTAAGACCGGTGGCAAGAAGTAATGGAGGTGTGCCGAAATGGTTAGCAAGATCAATAAGAAGGCTATGCGCCTGAAGCGGCATATCCGCGTTCGCGGCAAGGTTTCCGGCACCGCCGAGCGTCCCCGTCTGAACGTGTTCCGCTCCAACGCGAATATCTACGCCCAGATCATCGATGATGTCAGTGGCGTGACCCTGGTTTCCGCAAACACCCTGGAGAAGGGCTTTGAAGGCGCTACCGGCAATGCAGAGGCTGCAAAGAAGGTCGGCGCTGTTCTGGCTGAGCGTGCCAAGGCAAAGGGCATTGAGGAAGTCGTGTTTGACCGCGGCGGCTATGTTTACCACGGCCGTGTCGCTGCCCTGGCTGAAGGCGCCCGCGAAGGCGGCCTGAAGTTCTAAGAGTGAGGAGGAAAGAAAATGGCTTATAATAAGACGAACAATGACGCCCCCGAGCTCATTGAGAAGGTCGTTTACCTGAACCGTGTTTCCAAGACCGTTAAGGGCGGCCGTGTCATGAAATTCTCCGCTCTGGTTGTTGTTGGCGATGGCAAGGGCACCGTGGGCTACGGCCTGGGTAAGGCAGCCGAGGTTTCCGAGGCCATTCTGAAGGGCATCGCCGATGCCAAGAAGAACATGGTCAAGATCTCCCTGGCTGGCGACACCATCCCCCACGATGTCATCGGCATCTTCGGCGCCGGCACCGTTCTGCTGAAGCCCGCCCCCGAAGGCACCGGCGTTATCGCCGGCGGCGCTGTCCGTGCCGTTATGGAGGCTGTTGGCATCAAGAACATCTGCGCAAAGTGCCTGCGCTCCAACAATCCCCAGAACGTTGTCAAGGCCACCATGGCTGGCCTGACTTCCCTGCGTTCCCCCGAGCAGGTTGCTGCTGTCCGTGGTAAGAGCGTGGAAGAAATCGTTGGTTAAGGAGGGCGTTTTAACATGGCAAACCTGAAGATTAAGCTTGTTAAGAGCCTGAATGGCCGTTTGGATAAGCACATCGCGACTGCTGAAAGCCTGGGCCTGCGCAAGATCGGCCAGGTCTCCATCCAGCCTGACAACACCCAGACCCGCGGCAAGATCGCCAAGATCGCTTACCTGCTGCAGGTCACCGAAGTTGAATAAGGAGGAGAAGAACAATGAAGCTTCATGAACTTTCTCCCGTTGCCGGCGCTACTCAGGTCGGCAAGCGTAAGGGCCGCGGCCACGGCAGCGGCAACGGTAAGACCGGCGGCCGGGGCCACAAGGGCCAGAAGGCCCGTTCCGGCGGCAAGGTCCGCGTCGGCTTCGAAGGCGGCCAGATGCCTCTGGTGCGCCGCATCCCCAAGCGCGGTTTCAACAATATTTTCGCCAAGCCTCTGACCTCTGTCAACGTCATCGCGCTGAACAAGTTTGAGGATGGCGCTGTGGTGGATGCTGCCGCTCTGATCGAGGCCGGCATCATCTCCGAGTGCCCCAACGGTCTGAAGGTCCTGGGCAACGGCGACCTGACCAAGAAAGTGACTGTTAAGGCTGCGGCTTTCTCTGAGTCTGCTAAGGAAAAGATCGAGCAGGCAGGCGGAAAGGCCGAGGTGGTGTAAGTGTTACAGACACTTCGGAACGCATGGAAGATCCCGGAACTGAGAAAGAAGATCATCTTCACTCTGTTCATTCTGCTGATCTACCGGGTCGGCAACGTGATCCCTGTCCCGTTCATCGATGTGGCAACGCTGTCCAACTACTTTGACAGCGTTCTGTCCACCACCATCCTGGGACTGTACAACGCGATGTCCGGCAGCGCCTTCTCTCAGGCTACGGTCTTCGCACTTGGTATTCAGCCCTACATTAACGCAAGCATCATCATCCAGCTGCTGACCATCGCCATCCCCGCTCTGGAGCGGCTGGCGAAGGACGGCGGCGAGGAGGGCAAGAAGAAGATCGCCCGCATCAGCCGGTATACCACGGTTGGTCTGGGTCTGCTGATGGGCTGGGCCTACTACACCATGCTCCACAACTATTCTTCTCAGGGCTTCTCCATCATCACCGAGGAGGGCTTCCTGCCCGCGCTGGTCATCATCCTGGCCTTCACCGCCGGCTCTGCCGTGGTCATGTGGCTGGGTGAGCAGATCACCGAGTTCGGTATCGGCAACGGCATCTCCATGATCCTGTTCGCCAACATCGTCTCGGGTCTTCCCCGGATGGTCAGCACTCTGTTCACCATGGCCTGGTGGCAGATCCTGATCGTGGTGATTGGCATGGCGGCTCTGGTGCTGTTCATCATCTTCATCAACGATGCCGAGCGCCGGATCCCCATCCAGTACGCCAAGCGCGTCGTGGGCCGGAAGGTCTACGGCGGCCAGAACACCAACCTGCCCATCAAGGTGAGCATGGCCGGTGTTATGCCCATCATCTTTGCGCAGTCCATCTGCTCTCTGCCCGCTACGATCTGCACCTTTACTGGTCACACTTCCGGCTGGTGGTATGAGCACGTCTGGAGCTCCTCCAGCTGGACCTACGCTGTCATTTACTTCCTGATGATCTTCTTCTTCAGCTGGTTCTACTCCACCATCCAGTACGATCCTGTGGAGATCTCCAACAACCTGAAGAAGAACGGCGGCTTTATCCCCGGCTTCCGTCCCGGCAAGCCCACCGCCGAGTTCATCCAGAAGGTCATTAACAAGATCGTTGTCTTTGGTGCTGTATATCTCGGCGTCGTCGCCCTGCTGCCCATCGTTGCCGGAAACCTGATGAACGGTGTCCGCAACCTGGCCATCGGCGGTACCTCCATCATCATCGTTGTGGGCGTTGCCCTTGAGACGGTGAAGGCTCTGGAGGCTCAGATGCTCATGCGGCATTACAAAGGCTTCCTGGACTAAGCAGGAGGTATGGCAGGATGAATCTCATTCTACTGGGCGCGCCCGGCGCCGGAAAGGGGACACAGGCTGAGCTGCTGGTAAAGCGGCTTGGAATCCCCGCCATTTCTACCGGGAATATGCTGCGCGAGGCCATGGCCAATGGCACCGAGCTGGGTAAGTTAGCAAAGAAGTACATGGACGAGGGCGCACTGGTTCCCGACGAGCTGATCTTGGGCATTGTCGCGGATCGGGTGGCCCAGCCCGACTGCGAAAAGGGCTTCATTCTGGACGGCGTGCCCCGCACGCTGGCCCAGGCCGAAGCGCTGGAAGCCAAGGGCGTCAAGATCGACCATGTGGTTTCCATTGAGGTGGACGATGGGAAGATCGAAGGCCGTATGACAGGCCGTCGTGTCTGCGCCAAGTGCGGCGCCAGCTACCACATCGTCGCCAACCCCCCGAAGACGGAAGGTGTCTGCGACAGCTGCGGCGGAGAGCTGATCATCCGCAAGGACGACAAGCCCGAAACCGTCCGGCACCGTCTGGAGGTCTACCACGCTTCCACGGAAGTTCTGAAGGACTTCTACGCAAAGCTTGGAAGACTGCGCACTGTCAACGGCGACCAGTCCATCGAGGGTGCCAACGAGGATATCCTCAAGGCAATAGGGGCGAAGGTATGATCGCAATCAAAAATGAACATGAGCTGGAAGTGATGCGTAGGGCCTGCAAAATTACCGCGGCAGCCCGTGCTTTGGCAGGGGAAATGGTAAGACCCGGCGTGTCAACGAAGGCGATAGATCAGGCCGTTCACGATTTTATCGTATCTCAGGGCGCGAAACCGTCGTTCCTGAACTACAGCGGCTACCCTGCAAGCGCGTGTATCAGCGTCAACAGCACGGTCATCCACGGAATTCCGGGGAACTACACCCTGAAGGAAGGGGACATCGTGTCCGTGGACGTTGGCGCGTACTATAAGGGTTTTCATGGCGATTGCGCGGCAACCTTTGCCTGTGGTGCCATCAGCACCGAAGCGCAGAAGCTCATTGACGTGACCCGGCAGTCCTTCTATGAAGGCATTGCCCAGGCCACCAAGGGCAAACGCGTGCAAGATATCTCCCACGCCATCCAGACGTATGTGGAGTCTAACGGTTTTTCAGTTGTCCGCAGCTTCGTAGGTCACGGCGTTGGGCGGCAGCTGCATGAGGAGCCGGAAGTTCCGAACTACGGAAATCCCGGCCGGGGCCCCAGACTTCTCCCCGGTATGACCATCGCGGTAGAGCCTATGGTGAACGTTGGAACCTACGACGTTCGCGTCCTGAAGGACGGCTGGACCACGGTGACCGCCGACGGAAAGCTCTCGGCCCACTACGAAAATACTGTACTCATCACCGACGGCGAGCCGGAAATACTCACCGTCACCGAAG
>JAUNSH010000085.1 GCA_030539285.1 Eubacteriales bacterium | reverse complement strand
CAACTCTTGAATTGTGATTCTTGTGAATTCGGAAAATTGTCCACAGAATTATCCACAATGAAATTTTTCACAAAAATCAGATTAGGCTTGCCCAGACCCTGCCGCTTGCGCTCAATCAGACCAGCTTTATTCTCCAACTCAGACAGAAGCTTGACTGCCTTTTGCTCTGCACAGCCCATGGATTCCTTGACTTCATCTACGGTGAAGATGATATAGACTCGGTTCGCTTCATCCATCCAGCCATTTTTCTGGCTCAGAGAAATCCGGTCTAACAGGATGCCGTAAAGGATTTTTGATTCGGCTGAGATGCTCTTATAGCGTTCATCCGTGAACAGCACCTTTGGGATGCGGTAAAAGCTGAACTGTTCGGCCTGATTGCCGTAGAAGTAATCCAGTGTCACATCTCACACCTCCCGTCCAATAGACCGGAGAATATCTTTCGTACACCAACCGGTGCAGGGAAAATGTTTTCCGTAGGGACAGTCCGTACACTTCGTCTTTGGCTTTTCAGGTTTTGGCCTTTCGTAGTAGCAGACCTTCTGATGGCAGCCTGTGCTGCTGTACCAATAACAATATCGGCAGTCCTTCGGCTTGCCGTTTGGATATGTGTTGCTCATACTTCTTGCCTCCAATCGCTATGTAAAATGGGTACAAAAAAAGCGCATCCGCTGTCCAGAAGGACTTCCCCACATAGGGGAGTGCAGATGCGCAATCATGGGTAATGATGCTGATAAACGATATTCAGTTGTGCCAAATCAGGACAAACCAGAAGAAAACCATCAAACGCTCTGTACCGCTTTTTCACAATCCATCAGGCACACAGATATGGATCAAAAACATCCCTGTTTTTACACTTGAAGCAGGCAAAAGTTGCCCCATTTTTTAACTCAAACAGGGGTGAAAATGGCCGGTTGCCCCATTTTTAACTCAACAAAACAGGGTCAAAAAGCGTCTCGTTAGGTCAAAAACAGACAAACGATAACAAAGTGATTTATATAGAAAACCCCCGGAAAACCTTGATTTTCCGGGGTTTTTGACCTGTTTTGATACGGTTTGTACAGCTGATTATCTCTTGCTGAACTGAGGCGCACGACGTGCTGCCTTGAGACCGTACTTCTTTCTTTCCTTCATTCTGGGGTCACGGGTCATGAAGCCGGCGGCTTTCAGGGCGGCGCGGTTTTCCGGATTCAGGGTGACCAGAGCGCGGGAAATGCCGTGACGGATGGCGCCGGCCTGGCCGGAAACGCCGCCGCCGGCGACGGTGACAACAATGTCGACCTTGCCCAGCATGTCGGTGGTGACCAGGGGCTGACGGACGATCAGCTTCAGGGTCTCCAGACCGAAGTAGTCGTCGATGTCGCGGCCATTGATGATGATGGAGCCGGTGCCGTTCTCGTATACACGAACACGGGCAACGGAGGACTTACGACGGCCGGTGCCGTAAAAATACTTCTTCTTGCTCTCGTACATTTAAGTTACCTCCAAATTAGTCCTGGTTCCAAGCTTCGGGCTTCTGGGCGGCGTGGGGATGCTCAGCGCCCTTGTACAGGTGCAGGCGGGTCAGAGCGCTCTTGCCCAGGGTGTTCTTGGGCAGCATACCCTTGACAGCCAGCTCCATGGCGTAGTCGCTGCGCTGTTCCATCATGTCCCGGGCCTTGGTCTCCTTCAGACCGCCGATCCAGCCGGACACACGGTAGTACTTCTTCTGCTCGGGCTTCTTGCCGGTCAGAACAGCCTTGTCGGTGTTGATGATGATGACATTGTCACCGCAGTCAACGTTGGGGGTGAAGTCAGACTTGTGCTTGCCACGCAGCAGGTTCGCGGCGGCGACAGCGGTACGGCCCAGAGGCTTACCGGCGGCGTCGATCACGTACCACTTGCGCTCCAGGGTCTCCTTCTTCAGCAGAGTAGTGGACATTATGATTTCCTCCAATTGGATAAATTATTTTGACATTTTCAGCCCTCTGGGGTACAATACCCCCGGGACGCTTGAATTTTATACCATAGAAAAAATCAAATGTCAACACTTATTTTTACGGATTTTATGAAAACCGGGGTAATCTCCGAAATGCTCTTTAAATCTCTTAAATACTCTTGTTTTCTTGCATTCGATTTTATGATGTTTTGGAGGATTTTTGACTGATGCAGAAACTGATGGGACTTGTCCGCCGGTGTGTGGACGACTATAATATGATCGAAGAAGGGGACAAAATCGCAGTGGGTGTCTCCGGGGGAAAGGATTCTCTGGTGCTGCTGGTGCTTTTGGCAGGCCTGCGGGAATATTTTAACAAATCCTTTGAACTGCAAGCCATCACCATCGATATGGGGCTGGGGATGGACTATTCCGGGGTGGAAGCCCTCTGCCGGGAGATCAATGTGCCCTATACCATTGTAAAAACGGAAATTGCTCCCATTATTTTTGACCACCGCCAGGAGAAGAATCCCTGCTCTCTCTGCGCGAAAATGCGCCGGGGCGCATTGAATCAGGCCATCAAGGAGCGGGGCTTTAACAAGCTGGCCTTGGGGCACCATTATGACGATGCTGTAGAGACTTTCGTCATGTCCCTGCTGTTCGAGGGGAGGATCAGCTGCTTCCAGCCGGTGACCAACCTCGATAGAAGCGGCATCATCCAGATCCGCCCCATGCTGTATATCCACGAAAAGACCGTGGACAACTTTGCCCAGCGCCGGGGCCTGCCTGTCATCGAAAACCGCTGCCCTGTGGATAAGGCCACCAAGCGGGAGGAGGTCAAGCAACTGATCTACCAGCTGAGCCAGACCTATCCTGATTTGAAGGAGCGGATCTTTGGTGCCATGCAACGGTATCCTCTGCCGGAGTGGGAGCCTCACGGGCGGTATAAGCGTCCAAAGGAGCAGGAATAGTCTGACAGATTTTGGACATACTTCCTCCATAAGGAGGCGGTAAATCATGGTAAAAGGCATTTCCCGGCAGGTCATTGTGGTGCAGGCTCCGGAGCCGAAGCTGTTTGAACAGGCCATTTTTATTTTAAAGGACAACATGGGAGAGGGCATTACCGACGAGGCCCTGCTGAAGGAAGCCCGCGACGCCATCCGGGGCGGCGGTGAAAAGCCGGGGAAAAAGCGGCATTTTTACCTCTACGGCGCGGTGTGGGCGGCGGGTGGCTCTCTTCTGACGGGCCTTATCTGGCTTCTGACGGTGCTGCTGTGACTTGCGAAGCAGGACGGGGTGTGCTATAATCTCCCCATTGCGAAGAAAGAGAGAAAACCATGAAATTAGGAAACATAGAACTGCATAACCCCCTGTTCCTCGCCCCCATGGCGGGGGTCACGGACTGGGCCTTCCGCACCATCTGCGCGAAATTAGGCGCTGACGTGACGGTGACGGAAATGGTGTCCTCCCGCGCGCTGGTGTATCAGGATAAGAAAAGCGCCAAGCTGCTGCGAAAAAATGCAGGCAGCGTCTGCGGCGCCCAGATCTTCGGCAACGACCCGGAAATTATGGCACAGGCCGCGGTGCTGGCGCTGGAAATTTCCGGCTGTGACTTTCTGGACATCAATATGGGCTGTCCCATGCCCAAAGTAGCCAATTCCGGCGACGGCTGCGGCCTGATGCGCACCCCTGAATTGGCAGGGGAGATCGTGAAGGCAGTGGTCAAGGCAGTGGACGTGCCGGTCACTGTCAAATGCCGCTTAGGCTGGGACAAAGGCAGCATCAATGTGCTGGACTTTGCCAAGCGGATGGAGGACAGCGGCGCGGCTATGGTAGCCGTCCATGGGCGCACCCGCAGTATGCTCTATTCCGGCACCGCCGACTGGGACATGATCCACAAGGTGAAAGAACAGCTTTCCATTCCTGTCATCGCCAACGGCGACATCACGGGCGGGGAAGCGGCGGTGCGCTGTCTGAAACGTACCGGCGCCGACGGCCTGATGATCGGCCGAAGCGTATTCGGTGACCCCTGGATTTTTGAAGAAGTCCGGGCGGCTCTGAACGGAGAGGAATACAAGGGCCGTCCCTGCCTTGCCGACCGTATCGACGTGGCGGTGGAGCAGTTCCGTCTGGCCGAGCAGGACCACGGGGAGCACATCGCCTGTCTGGAAGCGAGAAAGCACTTTGCCTGGTATCTGCGGGGCGTACCCCACAGCAGCTACTATAAAAACCAGATCACATCCTTAAACACCATGGAGGATATCTACCGGGTGGCGAAGGATGTGGTCCGGGATTTGAAATAGTTGACAGTTAAGAAACGGGATTTCGCATTATTCATACTGATATTCAATAGAAAACTTTAATTTGGAACAAATTGAAGTTTTCT
>JAUNSH010000040.1 GCA_030539285.1 Eubacteriales bacterium | reverse complement strand
AGCTGTCCGCTCCCAGCGTTGCGGTTTGCCCCAAGTGCGGTGAGCCCGTAATGCCCCACAGAGCCTGCAAGGCTTGCGGTACCTACAACGGCCGTCAGGTCCTGGCTGTCGAGGCTGAGTAAGGCACACGGAAATGCAGAGGAAGGCGGATTTCTGCCTTCCTCTTTTTCCGTATTACGGCAGCTCCCGTAGGGGCGGCATCCTCGACGCCCCCTACGGAAATATCTGTTGCTTTTACTATAGAATTGTGCCATAATAGATTGACCCCCGAAAGAAAGGAAGTGTTGTCATGGCAAAACCACTGGTAGCCATCGTCGGACGGCCAAATGTGGGAAAATCCATGCTGTTTAATAAGCTCACCGGACAGCGCACCTCCATCGTGGAGGACACCCCCGGCGTCACCCGGGACCGGATTTACGGCGACTGCGAATGGTGCGGCCGGAGCTTCTCTCTGGTGGACACCGGCGGCATCGAGCCGGACACCGACAGCGATATGCTGAAATTCATGCGCCGTCAGGCGGAGATCGGCATTGAGCTTGCCGACGCCATCATTATGGTGGCCGACGTCCGCAGCGGCGTCACTGCGGCAGATCAGGACGTTGCCACCATGCTGCGCAAATCCGGCAAGCCCGTGGCGCTGGCAGTGAACAAGTGCGATTCCATCGGGCTTGTGAATCCCGACGCTTTTGAGTTCTATTCTCTCGGCATCGGTGACCTGTTCGAGACCTCCGCCGTCCACGGACACGGCACCGGTGACCTGCTGGACTGGGTGCTGGAAAACATCCCCGAAAACGATGAAGACGAGGAAGAAGACGACGTCATCAAGGTCGCCATCGTGGGCAAGCCCAATGTGGGTAAGTCCAGCCTGCTCAACCGCATCCTCGGCGAGGAGCGGGTCATCGTCTCCAACGTGGCAGGTACCACCCGGGACGCCATCGATTCCTATTTCGAGAACGAGACGGGAAAATACTGCTTCATCGACACCGCCGGTATGCGCCGGAAAAGCAAGGTGGACGATGCCATCGAAAAATATTCCAATATGCGCTCCATCAGCGCCATCGAGCGGGCGGATGTGTGCCTGATCCTCATCGACGCCAACGACGGCGTGACGGAACAGGACACCAAGATTGCAGGGCTGGTGCACGAAGCCGGCAAAGCCGCCATCATCGTGGTCAATAAATGGGACGCGGTGGCGGACAAGGAGACCAACACCATGCGGGACATGGAGGCCAAGGTTCGGCAGGGCCTGAGCTATATGCTCTATGCCCCGGTGCTGTTCATCTCCGCCCTCACCGGCTCAAGAGTAGACAAGCTGTTCCAGATGATCCAGGACGTCTACGCCCAGAACACCATGCGCATCACCACCGGCGCGCTGAACAGCCTCCTGGCAGACGCGACTGCCCGTGTCCAGCCGCCTACGGACAAGGGTCGCCGCCTGAAGATCTACTATATGACCCAGGCCAGCTCCAAACCGCCCCATTTCGTCATTTTCTGCAACGACGCAAGGCTCTTCCACTTCTCCTACCAGCGGTATCTGGAGAACCAGATCCGGGAGGTCTTCGGATTGCAGGGCACTCCCGTGCGCATCACCATCCGTCAGAAGGGCGACAAGGAGGAGCAGTAACATGATAATTTCTATCATCATTACCGCCGTCATTGCCTATCTGCTGGGCAACCTCAACGGCGCGGTAGTGGTCAGCCGCGTTGTGGCCCACGAGGATGTGCGCACCAAGGGCAGCGGCAACGCGGGACTGACCAATTTCACCCGCAATTACGGGGCGCACACCTCCGTGTTTGTCATTCTCATTGACGTGGGCAAGGCCGTGGCGGCGTGCCTGATCGGCGGTCTTCTGCTGAAAGGCTATGGTCATTACGCCGACGGCGTCGCTCTGGGCGGCCTGTTCGTGATCTTAGGCCACGACTTCCCTGTCCTGTTGGGCTTCAAGGGCGGCAAGGGCATCCTCAGCGGCGTCACTGTGGCCCTGATGCTGGACTGGCGTATCGGCCTGTTTGTCTTCGGCATTTTCCTCGTGGCCTATGCCATCACCAAATACGTATCTCTGGGCAGCATCCTGTCCGCCGGCTCCTTCGGCTTCTTCTACGCCTGGGCTCACTGGGGGGAGGGCTGGTTTCCCATCTGCGTGGGCTTCTGCCTGAGCTTTTTGCTGGTGTGGATGCACCGGGGCAATATTTCGCGGCTTCTCAAGGGTGAGGAGCGGAAAACAAATCTCTTTGGGAAAGGAAACAAACAATGAAGACAGTCGTTATCGGAAGCGGTGCCTGGGGAACTGCCCTGGCTATCTGCCTGTGCAAGAACGGTCACGATGTGACCGTGTGGACCTTTGAAAAGGATCTGATTCCCGAAATGGAAACCACCCGCCGGAATCCCCGTCTTCCCAACGCGGTGCTGCCGGAGGGTCTGAAAATCAGCGGCGACTACGCCTGCGCCAAAGGTGCGAAGCTGGTGGTCATTGCCAGCCCCTCCGTTCCCCTTCGCAGTGTCAGCCGGGGCGTGGCGCCTTACATCGACAGTGATGCGGTGGTTGTCTCCGTGACCAAGGGCCTGGAGCAGGAAACCTACCTGCGCATGAGCCAGGTGGTGGCTCAGGAAACCGGTCGGGACGTGGTGGTGCTCTGCGGCCCCAGCCACGCCGAGGAGGTCGCCATCGACGTGCCCACAGGCCTGCTCGCCGCCTCCACCGATCAGAAGAAGGCGGAGTTTGTTCAGGACGCCTTCATGTCCGATACTCTGCGGGTATACACCAGCGCCGACCCGGTGGGCGCGGAGCTGGGCGCGGCTTTGAAGAACGTCATCGCCCTGTGCGCCGGTATCACCGACGGCCTGGGCTTCGGCGACAACACCAAGGCCATGCTCATGACCCGTGGCCTGACGGAAATCGCCCGGCTGGGGGTCGCCATGGGCGCCAGGAAGGAGACCTTCACCGGCCTGACCGGCGTAGGCGACCTGATTGTCACCTGCACCTCCATGCACTCCCGGAACCGCCGGGCGGGCATTCTCATCGGCAAGGGCGAGGATGTCCAGACCGCCATGAAGGAGGTGGGCGCTGTGGTAGAGGGCTACTACGCCGCCAAGTCCGCCTATGAGCTGGGTCGGAAAATGCACATTGACATGCCCATTACCGAGGCAGCCTACAAGGTTCTCTATGAGGGCGCGGACGCCCGTCAGGCGGTGCAGCAGCTGCTGACCCGTCAGCGCAAGTCCGAGTCCGAGAACCCGGGCTGGCTGTAAGATGAAGGGCGCCAAAAGCAAGCCTCCAAGCCTGGGGGGACTTTTCCCGAAGCTGACCCGATGGGTCAGAAGCGCCGGGCTGGAGGAACTGAGAATCCGCAATTTCCTGCTGCTGATCGTAGCCGGCTGTGTCAACGCCATCGGCGTGACCATGTTCCTGGCTCCCGTGAACCTCTACGACAGCGGCATTTCCGGCACGTCCATGCTCCTGTGGCAGGCAACGCCTCCGGAATACACCCTTTCCCTGTTCCTGGTGATTCTGAACGTGCCCCTGTTCCTCTTCGGTCTAAAAAAGCAGGGCTGGTGCTTCACCGCCTACTCCATCTGGGCGGTGCTGATCTACTCCGCCGCCTCCTATCTGATTACCAACGTGCTGCCCGTGGACGTAAGCATCGCCTCTCCCTTCGCAGGGACCGATCTTCTGCTGTGCGCCATTTTCGGCGGGCTGGTATCCGGTGCCGGCAGCGGCCTGACCATCCGTCTGGGCGGTGCTATCGACGGCATGGAGGTGCTGGGGGTCATTTTCGCCAAGGGTCTGGGAATCACCGTAGGCTCCTTTGTGATGATCTACAACGTGGCGCTGTATCTGGTCATCGGCGTGATTTTCCAGAGCTGGACTCTGCCCCTTTACTCCATCATCACCTATTTTGTGGGCAATAAAACCATTGACTTTATCGTCGAGGGCTTTGACAAGGCAAAATCCGTGATGATCGTCACCATGCGTCAGGAGGATATCTGCCAGGCACTGTCCGAGGAATTCGGTCGGGGCATCACCCAGATCAACGCCCGGGGCTATTTCTCCGGTGCGGAAAAGTGCGTGATTTATTTTGTGGTGAACCGGTTCCAGATTCCCAAGGTCAAGCATCTGGTCACCTCCATCGACCCCGCCGCCTTCATCACCATTGCGGAGATTTCCGATGTGATGGGCACCAGCGTGAAACAGAAATAAGAAGCAGCGTCAAAACGAGCAGCGGCTCCTCCGGAAGTTCCGGGGGAGCCGTTTTCTGTTGTCATTTATTTGTATGCACTGAAAGAAAAGCTGTCATTGCGAACCAGTGACCGATGTCACTGGTGTGGCAATCCCCCGGTTCTTCTGAGAAACACCGATGAACGCACTGGTGCGGGAGCACCCAAAGGCTCCCTTGTGTAAAGGGTGGTGCACCGCGCAGCGAATCAAAATTACCATGACTGCCGGTGGCAGTCATTAGGATTTGAATTCGCTGCGCGGAGCACCACCCTTGATCAGCAAGGGGAGCCTTTGCCCTCATCCGTCTCGCGCTTGCGGGAGACGCGCGAGCCACCTTCCCCGCGGGGGAAGGCTTTGGCCCCTGCCGCAAATAAAAAACGCTGCTGAAATCTCAGCAGCGTATTTTATATGCCAGGAAATCAGATAGCACGCTCGACCTTATTGGAGCGGAGGCATCTGGTACAAGCGTACACATGGCAGGGAGTTCCATTCACGACAGCCTTAACGCGCTTGACGTTGGGCTTCCATGCACGATTGGAACGTCTGTGGGAGTGGGAGACCTTGATACCGAAGGTTACGCCCTTGCCACAAAAATCACACTTAGCCATTCTTTGCACCTCCCATCCGGATGTTTTCTCAACAAACTACGCCCCTACAGGCGCTTGATTATGATACCAGACTTTTCCCAAAAATGCAAGCACTTTTTTCGATTTTTTTCGTTTTTTTGAAAATGGGTTGATATTCCACCGTTGGGGGGCTATAATGAAGAGGAAATACGCAGTAAAAGGGGCCGAAGCCATGATCGATACCTATTCCGTACCGCTGAAAACTCTGGTAGATGAGTTTCATCTGGAAATCGCCTACGCCTCCACGGACTATTCCTCCATCCGCATCACCGTGGAGGATGTGTCCCGGCCGGGACTTCAGCTGGCCGGATTCTTCGACCACTACGAGCCTATGCGTCTTCAGGTCATGGGCAATGTGGAGATGAGCTACATGGGCAAGCTGACCCCCGCCAACCGCAGCGCCATCTTTGACCGGCTGTTCTCCTACAAATTCCCCGCCCTGCTCATTGCCCGGGGCATCCAGCCCCATCCCGAAATGCTGGAAATGGCGAAAAAACACAATATCACCATTCTCCTTTCCAAGGACGCCACCAGCGCCATTGTCTCCTCCATCATCGCCTACCTGAAAACCGCTCTGGCCCCCCGGGTCACCCGCCACGGCGTGCTGGTGGAGGTCTACGGTGAAGGGATCCTCCTCACCGGCGACAGCGGCATCGGCAAGTCCGAGTGCGCTGTGGAGCTATTAAAGCGCGGCCACCGGCTGATTGCAGACGACGCGGTGGAAATTCGGAAGGTCTCCGCCGGCTCCCTTATGGGCACCGCCCCCGCCCTGATCCGCAACTATGTGGAGCTTCGCGGCATCGGCATCATCAACGTGGCAAAGCTCTTCGGCATGGGCTCCGTCAAGCTGGAAAATGAAATTAATCTCGTGATGAACATCGTCCCCTGGAACACCCAGGAGGCCTACGACCGGCTGGGCCTTGAGGAGCATTACACGGAAATTCTGGGGGTCAAGGTGCCCATGAACACCATCCCCATCACCCCCGGACGGAACCTGGCCGTGATCCTGGAAGTCGCCGCCATGAACAACCGTCAGAAAAAGATGGGCTACAACGCCGCTCTGGAGTTCACCGAGCAGATCAACCGCCACTTTGATGAAAATATAGGAAAGATTTAATGAAGGAATTTACCATCGGCCCCAACGACGCCGGGCAGCGCTTAGACCGCTTTCTTGCCAAGGCCGTTCCCCTGCTCCCCGCTTCGCTGGCCCAGAAGTATATCCGGCTCAAGCGCATCAAGTGTAACTCAAAGCGCATCGACCGGGACACCCGGCTGAATGCCGGGGACGTTTTGCAGCTGTATATCAACGACGAATTTTTTGACAAGCCCCGGGAGGACAATGCCTACCTGACGGTGGCCTCCCCCAAGCTGAACATCGTCTACGAAGACGAGAACATTCTGCTGGTGGACAAGCGCCCCGGTCTAGCGGTGCATCCCCACGACGGAGCGGAGTACGGAAGGACCCTCATCGACCACATCCAATCCTACCTCTACCAGAAGCGGGAGTGGAGGCCCAGGGAGGAAAACGCCTTTACCCCCGCCCTGTGCAACCGCATCGACCGCAACACCGGCGGCATCGTCATCGCGGCGAAGACCGCCGAGGCCCTGCGGGTCATGAACCAGAAGATCAAGGACCGGGAACTGGACAAGCGGTATCTGGCCATTGTAGAGGGGGCGCCAAAGCCGAAAGACGGCAGTTTAAAGGGATATCTGTTTAAGGACGCCAAGAAGAACCGGGTCTTTGTCACCAACACCCCCCAGCCCGGGGCCAAGACCTGCCAGACCAACTACCGCACCCTCGCCAGCCGGAACGGCCTTTCCTTGGTGGAGTGTGAGCTGATCACCGGAAGGACCCACCAGATCCGCGCCCAGTTTGCACACGCGGGGCACCCCTTGCTGGGAGACGGCAAGTACGGTAAGCTTAATAAGCGCTTTGACCGCAATTATCAGGCCCTGTACTCCTACAAGCTGACCTTCACCTTCACCACCGACGCCGGCTCCCTGGAAAATCTGAACGGCAGATCCTTTCAGGTGGACAAGGTGGACTTCGTGGAGGAATATTTTCCGGGTTTTACCATGCAAAAGGAGAAATAACCCATGGTTTTGTTCGTTACCAGCAGTCCCTATGTAAATGACGCCGACCGGGCGATCTTAAGCAACGACAACGAATTCATCGACCGCATCCGCGCCGTCCTGCCCCCCTACCCCCGGGCGCTGTTCGTTGCCGCCGACCCCGAGAATCGGGAGGACACCTGCCGCTTTGGAGCGGACACCGTCGCCGCTTTCTGTGAGGCGGGGATGCCCTTCCAGTCCTACCACATCCTCGACGGCTTCAATGCGGGGGACGCAGAATATTTGATTGAAAACAGCGATATTCTGCTCCTGTCCGGCGGTCACGTTCCCACTCAGAACGCTTTCTTTCAGGAAATCGGTCTGCGGGGGCTTCTGGAACACTTTGACGGCGTGGTGGTGGGTATCAGCGCCGGCAGCATGAACTGTGCGGACTGTGTCTACGTTCAGCCCGAGGAAGAGGGCGAGTCCAGTCCGGATTTCCCCCGGTGGGCCGAGGGGCTGGGGCTGACGGATGTGAACATTTTGCCCCACTATCAGAAGGTAAAGGACAATATTCTGGACGGCCAGCGGCTGTTTGAGGACATCACCTATCCCGACAGCATGGGCAACACCTTCTTTGTCCTGCCCGACGGCAGCTACTTCTATCAGGACGAGGACGGCCTGCTGCTGTGCGGCGAGGGCTACCGACTTCACGATGGCATTCTGGAACAGCTCACCCGGAACGGGGATGTGTTGGATATGGAGGAACTCGAATAATACAAAGCGTCCGGGAGGAAAATCCTTCCGGACGCTGTTTTCTTTCATCTACACCGTAGGGGCCGATGCCCTCATCGGCCCTTTCGCAGATTTTTTCGCCGAAGCAGTGCAATAATCGATACCCTTCACCGCAGGGCCGATGTGGGCATCGGCCCCTACGCATTCTTTACAAATTCAGGATCGCTTCCATCAACGGATACCGCACAAACACAATGGTCAGCAGGACAATGGCGTTGACGATTACCAGTTCCAGCCAGTCTTTCTTCCCCCGGTACACGGCACTCCTGTGGCGGAAGATCAGCTTTGCCAGCAGGAAGCCAACCAGTGTTCCCAGCGTGTTCATAATGAGGTCGTCCACATCCGTGGCCCGGAAAGTGAACAGCTGGATCAGTTCCACCGTCAGGGAGGTCAGGAACCCCGCCACCAATGTGCGGTTCCAGCGGCGATAGCGCTCAAAGCAGGCAGGAAGCAGGAAGCCCAGAGGCAGAAACATTAGAATGTTCAGCGCCATGCCCACAAGGCTGCTGGGCAGCAAATTTGTGAAGGGAACCAGATTCATATTCGGATTCCAGCGGATATATTCCAGCCCCGGCACACCGATGACGATATACATGGCATTCAGGTACAGCACCAGCAGCGCCATCCAGCCCCATTTCCGCTTCGCCCGCTCCCGGTCAAAAAGGAAAATGTAAATCAGCACCAGCGGCAGGGATACAATGGCCCCGCAGAATTTGTCCAATAGGATCAGTAAAAGGTTCTCCATCATTCTACCTCTTACGTTGTCATCCTGAGCGGAGCGGCTTTGCCGCGTAGTCGAAGAATCTTTTCAACTCCGTAAATCGGAGACAGATAGATCCTTCGACTCGCTTTGCTCGCTCAGGATGACATACGTTTACCTTCCGTTATAATTCTGCCCGTTCAGATATTCCCCGTCCACCAGCACGTCGCTGCATCCGTAGAGCATCAGGTTGTTGCCGCCCAAATCCCGGAAGGTGCAGTCGTTGATGGTGATGCCGGTGGTATCAGACATAGACACACCGCCGTAACTGCATTCGTAAATTTCGCACTTGCGCAAATTGATAGACGTGCACAGCTCCGCGCTGACACCCAGCGTACCGCAGCCGAACAGGCCGCAGTTGTCAACGCTGAGCATATAGCAGTTCTGGAATTTCAGCACCCCGCCGGTGCACTCGCCGGGAGCCTCCGTATGCCCCGCCGTGAAGCCGGAGAGCACCAGATTGTCGCAGTTAATGAAGGTCAGCACGTTTGCGTACCGGGGCACGGCGTTAATGGTGTGATTCTTTGTCTTTCCATCCTTGCTGCGGATGGTCAGATCATCCACGCCGGCAATCACAAGGCCGGGGCCGTCATAGTTATCCTCCCAGCGGTAATACTTCTTCGGCCCGCCGCCGTAGTCCTGGGCAGTGCTGAAATCGATCACCTCTGCGTCAATGACGATCTCCGTATTGGGCGCAATGGCGGCAAGGAATTCATCGGCATTGGTGACGGTGACGCTGGTCTTGGGGCCATCGGGGACAGTTTCCTCGGGGAGCAGGCCGTTCATGGTGTCCTCGGTGATCGTGTTGCCCTCTGGGTCCACCGCGCCGCAGCCGTTTTCAAACCAGCGGTAGATGAGGCAGTCTTCAAAGGTGTTGCCGTCCAGGGTCACGAAATTGCCGAAGGTACCAAAGGCGCTTTCCCTCACCTCATTTCCGCGGAAAACATTATTTTTCAGAGTCACCTGATCCACGCCGGAGCTTGCCACAAGGTACTGTAACAGGTTGTCGTATATTTCGCAGTCGGTGATGGTGATTCCCGTGCTGTTGGACAGAGAAAAAATGGAACTTGCTTCCCATTCCTCGGTTTTGCCCAGGTCATAGAACCGGCAATTGACCACATTCATACTCTGGCAGTTCGACACATGAATGCCATTGTAGGAGCATTCGTAAATATCGCTGTTGGCAATGTCCACATCGGTGCACCCGTCGGCAGTCACGCCAACGACACCGCAGCCATACAGGCCCACATTCCGGACGGAAACTCCGTTGCAGCCCAAAAGGATCACCACGCCGCCGATACAGGAGCCGGGTTCTATCGTATGTCCGGCGGTGAAACCCGTCAGGGAAATGTTCGCACAATCACACAGGCGCAGCACATAGGAGTACCTAGGAACGGTGGAAATGGTCACGCTGTCCTTCCCAGCGCCGGTGATGGTAAGATTCTTTGTTCCGGCAATTTCCAGCTCATAGCCGTCAAAGGTCTCCCCCCAGCTGCAATGTTCATTGCCCGTGTCCCCGCCGTAGGTGCTGGCAGTTGACAGGTCATAGGTGCCCGGTTCCAGCCGGATCTCCCGGTCAGAGCCAATGGCGGCGATGAATTCGTCCACCGTGGACACGGTATATACACCGTCCTGCGCGGATACTGTCACTTCCGTGGTCTGGGCAGGCTCCGCTGTGGCAATGACCGTAGTCTCCCCAGCAATGCTCTGGGAGCAGGCCGTCAGGGACAGCGTCAAAGCCAGCGCTGAAAGTACCGATATCAGTTTTTTCATACAAAACACATCCTTTCCTCTTTGTTCATGATATCTTCCAGAATCTGGTTTGTCAACCGAAGGGCACCTTATGATTTTCTTAAGAAGATTAGGATTTTCTTAAAATAACCTCATTTTCGTAGGGCGGGGTCATGACCCCGCCGACCATGTTGCATTATTGATAGCGCTTTCGTACAATGGAGAACGCTTGGATTTCAACTCAACAAATACCATCTATTGAAAGCGGTACATAATCGAAACCGGATCGGCGGGGTCATGACCCCGCCCTACGAACGCATAACCAAACCGGCCCCGTCTATTTGGACGAGGCCGGTATGATATTCTGTTCTTAACCCCGCATAGCCCGGCGGCGGGCGATGTTGATGGGGCCTTCCTGCATATTGTTGATCCAGGCCAGGCTCTTGCCCGCGCCGTAGGCGGTACAGGAATCCGGGTCGTCCGCCAGAATGCAGGCGATGCCGGTGCGCTCCATCAGGAGCAAGTCCATTCCCCACAGCTGGCCGCAGCCGCCGGTGATGGTGATGCCGTTTTCCGACACGTCGCTCACCAGCTCAGGGCTGGTCTCCTCCAGCACCGCCAGCACCTCGTCGGCGATCTGCCGTGCGGGGCGTCGCAGGACTTCGTAGATCTCGGTAGAGGTCAGCGTCACCATCTTGGGCATACCGGTTTTGAAGTCCCGGCCCTTGATGTTCATGCTCCGCTCTTCGTCACGGGGGTAGACCTGACCGATCTGAATTTTCACGCTCTCGGCGGTGACCTGACCGATGACCACACCGTGCTGACGGCGGACATACCGGGCGATCATTTCGTCAAAATAGTTGCCCGCGATCTTCAGAGAGGAGGACACAGCCACGCCGTTCATGCTCAGAACAGCAATATCCGTAGTGCCGCCGCCGATGTCCACCACCATGTGGCCGCTGGCCCCGCGGATATCCAGTCCCGCGCCAAGGCCTGCCGCCAAAGGCTCTTCAATGAGGAACACACGGCGGGCACCGGCTTCGATGGCGGCGTTGATGACGCTGCGCTCCTCCACCTCGGACACACCGGAGGGAACGGACACGACTACACGGGGCTTGGGGGTGAACAGGCCCGCCTTCGTTGCGGTCTTGAACATTTCCTGCAACATTTTGACGGTCATTTCGTGGTCGGAGACAATGCCGTCCTTCAGCGGGTGCATGGCCACCACGTTGCCGGGGGTACGGCCCAGCATATTCCGGGCGGCGGCGCCCACCTGCAAAATTTTGCCGGTGTTCTTATCCACCGCCACCACCGACGGTTCCCGAACCACAAGGCCCTTGCCGTCGGCGTAAATCAGCACATTGGACGTGCCCAAATCCACGCCCAAATCGTTGGAAAACATAGAAAACAGAGACATAGTGACACCTTTACTTTCGTGCGGCCGCCACCGCGGCGCAATGTACTTCCTTCGCCCCGGCGCTGAGCAGGATCCGGGCGCATTCTCCGGCGGTCGCTCCCGTGGTGAGAATGTCGTCCAGCAGCGCAACGCGCTTTCCCTTCACGTCCGTATTCTCAAGAATGCGGTACGCGCCCAGCACGTTGGCTTTTCGGGCCTCCGCGCCTTTCAGACGGGATTGGGGGCGGTTGTTGCGAATCTTTTTTAATGTGGGAACCGGGTTCATTCCCAGTTCATTGCCCACAGCCCTTGCCAGCAGCTCCACCTGATCGTAGCCCCTTCGCAATTTGCGCAGGCGGCTCACGGGCACCCAGGTCAGAACGTCGAAGCCGTCAGGATACTCCCGCAGCAGCTTCATGGCGAGAATCCTGCCGTAGGATACGCTGTAGACCTGCGCATTGTGGAACTTATAACGCAAGAGACTGGCCCTTACGTTCCCTTCATAGTACCAGACTGCGGCGAAGCTGTCAAGAAATTGGAGCTTAATTTTCCCATTTGGGTACTCCGGGGCATTGATGCGGCAGTCCGCGCACAGGTCAATTTCCCCATTTTTCAGAATCTGACGGCACAGCACGCACTTGGGCGGGAACAGCAGTTCCATGAGAACATGGTACAGTTTCATCCGACTTTCCCCTGCAATCTCAGCTTTAACCCGCTGTAGCGGCGGTTTTTCTTGGCGTTCTCCACCATGATGCCCACCGTTTCCTCCCGGCCCACGATGACCAGCAGCTCCCGCGCCCGGGTGATGGCGGTATAGAGGATGCTGCGGCTGAGAAGGTAGGGCGAGCCGTTCCAGGCGGCCAGCACCACCGCCCGGTATTCGCTGCCCTGACTTTTGTGCACCGTCATGGCGTAGGCCGGTTCCAGTTCGTTCAGCTGGGTGAAATCGTACTCCGCCACCTTGTCGTCAAACAGAACGGACAGCGTCTCTGTCCCGGTGTCGATGGACTGGATAATGCCCACGTCGCCGTTGAAAATTCCCGCGCCCACCATGCTTGCGTCGGTTTTCTTCCACAAAATGTCGTAATTGTTGCGGATCTGCATCACCCGGTCGCCCTCCCGGAACAGGTAGTCGCCGAAGGTGCGCTCCTTTTTGTCGGGGCTTGGCGGGTTCAGCGCCGCCTGCAAAAGCCTATTCAGATTCACCGTGCCCACGGCACCCTTGCGGGTGGGGGAAAGCACCTGAATTTGATCGGAGGGAATGCCCATATTCTGGGGCAGACGGGTGGCGCACAGGTCCCGAATGAGACTGCACAGGGCTTCCTCGTTGTTTCTGCGCATGAAGAAAAAGTCGCTGGTGACACATTTCAGGTCCGGCATCTGGCCCTCGTTCACCCGGTGGGCGTTCATGACGATCAGGCTTTTCTGGGCCTGCCGGAAAATCTCCGTCAGCCGCACGGAGGGCAGAACGCCGCTTCGCAGCATATCCCCAAAGGGGAACCCCGGCCCCACCGGGGGCAGCTGGTCCGGGTCACCCACCAGGATCAGCCGCTTTCCCTGGGGGATGGCCTGTAGGAGACTGTGAAGGAGCTGTACGTCCACCATGGACATCTCATCCACGATCACCGCGTCGCATTTTAAGGGGTTTTCCTCATCCCTGGCAAAGAACATCTTCCCCGTAGCCGGGTCGATGCCCGCTTCCAAGAGACGGTGGATGGTGGAAGCGTCCTCCCCGGTGACCTCGGACAGCCGTTTGGCTGCCCGGCCCGTAGGAGCCGCCAGCAGCGTTTTCAGCTGCATCCGCCCCAGAAGTTCCAGAATTCCATTCAAAATGGTGGTTTTACCAGTGCCGGGACCGCCGGTGATCAGAAGCAATCCAGAGGTCGCTGCCTCCCGGATGGCTTGCAGCTGCTGGCTGGAATAGTCGATGCCGCTGTCATTTGCTACGGAACGGATCAATTTATCCAGATTCTTTGGCTCCGGGAAGGTGTTCCCCGCGAATTCCAGCAGCCGCCGGGTGGACTCCGTTTCCGCTTCGTAGAGCCGCGGCAGGTAGATCACCGTGATGCCCGCCAGAGCATCCCGGTTCAGCCTGTCCACCTCCAAAAGACGCTCCACCGCCTGCTTCACGGTTCCTTCCTCCACGGACAGGAGCCGCGCCGTGGCGGCAATCAGCTTGTCCTCCGGCAGGAAGCTGTGCCCCCCGGTAAGATTGTAATTCAGTTCAAACTGGACGCCGGCTTCCACCCGCCGGGGGTCGTCCCCCGCCACGCCCAGAGCAATGGCAAACTGGTCAACCGCGCTGAAAGAGGCCTCCAATTCTTCATCCATCAGCAGGTAGGGATCGTCATAGAGCAGCTCCATGGTGCTGTCGCCGTAGCGCTTGTATGTACGCACCGCCAGCTCGGCGGGCAGATGGTGCAGGGCAAAAAACTCCATGATCTGCCGCATTCCCACCTGCAAGCGAAATTCTTCCCCAATGGAGCGGGCCTTTTCCCGGGAAATCCCCGTGACCTCCGCCAGCCGCTCCGGCTCCCGCTCCATCACTGCTAAGGTCTGATCCCCAAAATGCTCCACAATTCGCGCCGCCATCCGGGGACCGATGCCCTTGATGACCCGGCTGGACAGGTAGTTCAAAATTTCCATGGTGGTCTGGGGCATGAGCCGCTCCAAAAATTCCGCCTCGAACTGCCGCCCGTAGCTAGAGTGATTGCTCCACTTTCCCGTGACCATGAGCCGCTCGCCCACGGCGGGCAGAGGGATGGTGCCCACCACCGTCACCGTCTGACCGCCGCCCACGTTCAGCCGCAGGACCGCGTAACCATTTTCATAATTCTGATATACCACGGCGCTGACCGCGCCCTGAATGATCTCCAGTTCCTGTTCCGCCAAATCTCTCTGCCTCCCAAATCAGCCGTTCCAGCAGTGCTTCCCGGCCGCACACTTCTGTGTCTTTATTTGCCGCATCTTCCGTGACCGTGAGGAAGGGACAGTCCACCAGTCCCAGCCCCCGCAGCCACCGCCAGCGCCGAAGGATGCCTTCCCGCGGTGTACCCATGTACACCAGCGCGCAGCCCCGCAGTCCCGGCAGCAGCCAGCCAAGCGCCGCCCAAATTGCGCTCAAAGCGCCGTAGGCCGCCAACGTTCCCAGCAAAATACACCAAACCATACGCTCACCCCTATGGTATTCTATTCCGCCGGACATGTTTTGTGTCATTTTACACTACTTTCCCGAAAATGAAAAGAGGGACGACAAATCTTTTGTGAACAAAGTGGAAACAATAGTCTATAACCGCCTGTCAGCATGAAAAGATGCGCAGATTGTCCTTGCATTTTGACGGCAAAAAAGTTATAATATAACATAAATTGAGTGACCATGGAGGAACCATGAAATTTCTTTCGTTACTGATGTGGGTCGGTCAGTTCGGCTTTTCCGCCATCTTCCCCACCGTATTCTTTCTGCTGATCGCCGTATGGCTTCAGGGCAAATTTGGATTTGGTATGTGGATCGTGGCGGTTTTCGGCGTTCTGGGTGTCCTCACCAGCATCAGCACCACCCGCTCCTGCCTGCGTTCTCTGCGTAAGGCGGCAGAGGAGGCCGGAAGCAAGAAAGAGCACCCCATCAGCTTTAACGACCATACCTGATTATTAGAAGAAGGAACCTGTCCCATGAAATTACAACCCGCTTCCCGTAAGGAGCTTTCCCGCATCGCTGTCGGCACCCTGGCCTGCGACGCAGTGATGATCGCCGCCCTGTTCCTGCTGAGTCTCGTAGGTGTCGGCACCTTTGATGTTTTCCGCATCCTGCTGGGTGCCGCCTGCGGCTCTGTGGTGGCAATCGCGAACTTCGCCATCCTGTGTATGACGGTGCAGAGCGCTGTGGAGATCGAAAACAAGAAGAAAATGAAGGCCCGGTTCCAGCTCAGCTACAATATCCGCTTAGGTTTACAGGCCGGCTGGGTGGTGCTGTGCTTTGTGCTGAAGCCCATCCACTTTGTGGCGGGGGCGGCCCCCATTCTGTTCCCCAACGTGGTGATCTTCTTCCTGCAGAGCCGGAACAAGCTGTTCGAGTCCAGCGACACCCCGGCAAAACCCATCCCTGACGAGGACGGACCGGAAGAGGACAGTCTCGGCCCTTTTGAAGTTTGACAGTTCATTCATAATGAGGTGATTGTGTTTTATGGAAGTATCAATCAACGGCGCGCGAATTTTGGCAACCTTTGAAAATGTCCCCATTTTCGGCACGGTGCAGATCACCCAGACATTGGCTGTTGCCTGGCTGGTCATGATCATCATTTCCGCCCTGTGCATCTGGCTTGGCTCGGGCCTTAAGGTCACGGGCATCTCCCGGAAGCAGGCGGTGGCGGAGATGATTTACACCTCCCTGGTAAACTTTGTCCGGGGCAACATGGGGCCGGAATTTGACCGCTACATCCCGCTGGTGGGCACGATTTTTGTGACCAGCATCATTTCCAACCTCATTAGCCTCTTGGGCATCTGGAGCCCCACGGCTGACCTGATGACGGAGCTTGCCTGGGGTCTGGTGGTGTTCGTGCTGATCACCTACCACAAGATCAAGTCGAGCGGCATTGGCGGCTATCTGAAGGGCTTCCTGGAGCCTATCTTCATCCTGCTGCCCATCAACATCATGAGCGAGTGCTTCACCCCCGTGTCCATGGCCTGCCGTCACTTCGGCAACATCCTGTCCGGCACGGTCATCAGCACCCTGATCTACGCCGCCCTCACCGCCGCCAATACCGCCCTGTTCCACGTCCTCGGCTCCAACCTGTACGTGGGCATCGTGGTGGCCATTGTGGGCGCGGCTCTCATCGTGCTGGGCCGCAAAAAGGGCAGGAAGCTTCCCTTTATCGTGGGCATCATCGCCGCAGTGCTGGGTGTGCTGGGCGTCATTACCACCCTGGGTGCCACCTTCCCCTGGCTGACCATCGGCATTCCCGCCATCCCCAGCCTGTACTTCGACTGGTTCGGCGGCTGCATCCAGGCGTTCATTTTCTGCACCCTGACCACTCTCTTCATCAAACAGGCCGCAGGCGATTGACTGCCGCCATTTGAATACAAAAAAGCAAACATTTTTTAGGAGGAAAATAGTATGGAAATTCTGGCTAAAGGCATTGCTCTGGCAGGTTGCGCCATCGGCGCCGGTCTGGCTCTGATCGCAGGTATCGGCCCTGGTATCGGCGAAGGTAACTGCGCCGCCCGCGCCTGTGAAGTCATCGGACGGAACCCCGAGTGCAAGGGCGACGTGACCAGCTCCATGATCCTGGGCATCGCGCTGTCCGAGACCACCGGTATCTACGGCTTCGTCACCGGTCTACTGCTGATCTTCGTGGCTCCCGGTATGTTCATGAACTATCTGGGCTGATTCCGGCATTCGATCCATTTAATTTACGCCGGAAGGAGGCAACGCAATGGATACCCTTTACCAGTCCTTAGTGACGGTAAACCCCGTGACCCTGATCGCCCAGATCTGCAACCTGTTCATTCAGCTGCTGATCGTGAAGATCTTCTTCCTGGACAAGATCAAGGCCATCCTCGACCAGCGCCGGGAAGCTGCCGACAAGCAGATCACCGAGGCGGAGACCGCCAAATCCGAAGCGCTGGCCATCAAAAAGACCTACGAGCAGAATATGCTTGAGGCGAAGGCAAAGGCAGACGATCTGCTGATGACCGCCCAGCGTACTGCCAATTCCCGCAGCGAGGAGATCATCTCCCAGGCGCAGCAGCAGGCCGCTCAGATCAAGTCCAAGGCCGCTGCCGACATTGAACTGGAAAAGAAGAAGGCTCTGAACGAGGCCAAGAACGAGATCTCCGACCTTGCCATGGCCATTGCCGGCAAGGTGGTTGCCCGGGAGCTGAACGCCGGGGATCAGGCGGATATGATCGACCGCTTCATTGACGAATTGGGTGATAACGTATGACGGAAGTTGGAAATGTCTACGGCGAATCCCTGTACGAACTGGCGAAAGAGGAGGCCCTCTGTGCCCAAATCGGAGAGCAGCTCACCGCTCTGCGGGAAGGCTTTCGTCAGGAGCCGGATTTCATCCGTCTTCTTTCCTCCCCTAACCTGACCAAGGCCGAACGCTGTGACGTTCTGGACAGCAGCTTCCGGGACAAGGTGCACCCCTATGTGCTGAATTTTCTGAAAATTCTCACGGAAAAGGGCTATATGCGTCATTTCGGTGACTGCTGCGACGCGTTCACCGCCCACTTTGATCAGGACAACGGCAATCTGCGGGTGACCGCCGTCACCGCCGTGGCGCTGTCGGAAGCCCAGAGCGGGAAGATCACCGAGAAACTGCATAAAATCACCGGCAAGCACATCATTCTGCACAACCGCATCGATCCTGCGGTTCTGGGCGGCGTCCGCCTGGACTATGACGGTCAGCGTCTGGACGACACCGTGTCCCATCATCTGGACGCGGTTCGCGAAATGCTGAGTAAAACCGTACTCTGACGAGAAAGCAGGGACTGTATGGAACTGAGACCCGAAGAAATTACAAAAATCATTCGTAGTCAGATCAAAAACTACGAGCACAAAATGGAAGCCAGTGAGACCGGCGTTGTCATTCTGGTGGGCGACGGCATTGCCAAAGCCTCCGGTCTGGACAAATGTATGTCCGGCGAGCTGGTGGAATTCCCCGACGGCTCCTTCGGCATGGCCCAGAATCTGGAGGAAGACACCGTATCCATCACCATTCTGGGCAGCGATCAGGGCATCAAGGAAGGCGACACCGTCAAGCGGACGGGCCGTGTTGTGTCCGTGCCCGTTGGCGCGGGCCTGATCGGCCGTGTCGTCAACGCTCTGGGCGAACCCATCGACGGCAAGGGCGCTATTGAAGCCGAGGGCTACCGGGCCATCGAAATGCCCGCCCCCGGCATCATCGAGCGTCAGCACGTCTCCCGCCCCCTGCAGACCGGCATCAAGGCCATCGACTCCATGATCCCCATTGGCCGGGGCCAGCGTGAGCTGATCATCGGCGACCGCCAGACCGGCAAGACCACCATCGCCACCGACACCATTCTGAACCAGAAGGGCAAGGACTGCATCTGCATCTACGTCGCCATCGGTCAGAAGCGTTCCACTGTGGCACAGGTTGTTGACAGCCTGACCGCAGGCGGTGCTATGGACTACACCATCGTTGTCTCCGCCACCGCCTCCGAGCTGGCTCCCATGCAGTATATCGCCCCCTACGCAGGCTGCACCATGGGCGAGCACTTCATGCATCAGGGCAAGGATGTGCTGGTCATTTACGATGACCTTAGTAAGCACGCGGTGGCCTACCGTGCCATTTCTCTGCTGATCCGCCGTCCCCCCGGACGGGAAGCTTACCCCGGCGACGTGTTCTACCTCCACTCCCGTCTGCTGGAGCGCGCGGCACAGCTGTCCCCCGAACTGGGCGGCGGCTCCCTCACCGCGCTGCCCATTATTGAAACGCAGGCAGGCGACGTTTCTGCCTACATTCCCACCAACGTCATTTCCATCACCGACGGCCAGATCTTCTTGGAAACCGAGCTATTCAACTCCGGCGTTATGCCCGCCGTGAACCCCGGTATCTCCGTGTCCCGTGTTGGCGGCGATGCCCAGATCAAGGCCATGAAGAAGGTCTCCGGCTCTTTGAAGCTGCTGTACTCCCAGTACCGTGAGCTGCAGAGCTTCGCCCAGTTCGGCTCCGATCTGGACGCGGACACCAAGTCCCGTCTGGCTTTAGGCGAGCGCATCGTGGCAGTGCTGAAGCAGAAGAACGGCACCCCCAAGGAAGTGGCCCAGCAGGTGTGCATCATCTACGCCGTCACCCACGGCTACCTCACCACCATTCCCGTGGAGCAGGTGCCGGAGTTCGAAAAGCGGCTGGAAGAGCACATGGACAATTACCACACCGACGTGCTGGAAGCCATCCGCTCCACCGGCAAGCTGGAAACCGACACCGAAACCGCGCTGAAGGCCGCTCTGGACGAGCTGGTAGCTCAGTTCACGGCATAAGGAAGGAGGTTTCCCATGGCTGGCGTTTCCACCAAGGAAATCAAAAACCGCATCCGAAGCATGGAGAGCACCAAGCAGATCACGAAAGCCATGGAAATGGTCGCTGCCTCCAAGCTTCGCCGCGCCCAGGCGCAAATCGCTGCTTCCCGCCCCTATTTTGAAATTCTGCGGAGCACCATCGAAGACATCACCCGCTCCAACCGGGACTTTTCCTCCCCCTACCTCAAAAAACGGGAAGGAAACAAGGTTCTGTATATCGTGATCGCGGGTGACCGGGGCCTTGCCGGCGGCTATAACAGTAACGTCCTGAAAACGGTCTATTCCCAAATCGAGGGGAAAGAAGCCACCGTGCTGCCCATCGGCAAGAAGGCTGTGGACAGCTTCAAAAGTAAGGGCATTCCCGTACTGACGGACTCCTACGCGGAAGCCGCCGGTGTGGGCATCGGCGACTGCTTCTCCATCGCAAAGCAGGTAAGCCGCGCATTCTTAGACGGGCAGTACGATGAAGTGTATGTTGCTTACACCAATTTCGTGTCCATGCTGTCCCAGTCTCCCGATTTCATGAAGCTGCTGCCTCTTGAAAAACCGGAAGTAAAGGAGAACGAGCCGCCCTGCCGCTGCGATACCCTGTATGAACACCCGGCGGAGGAGGTCTTCGCCGCTATTGTTCCCGAATATCTGGGCGGTGTGCTCTATGGCGCGCTGTGCGAGAGCCGGGCCTCCGAGCAGGCTGCCCGCCGCTCCGCCATGGACTCCGCAACCCAGAACGCCGACGAGATGATCGCCGACCTGAGCCTGAAATTCAACCGGGCACGTCAGGCCGCCATCACCCAGGAAATTACCGAGATCGTCGCCGGCTCTTAATTTTCCGATTCCCTGAAATAAAGGAGTTGAATCCCCAATGGCCAACAACAAAGGAACCGTGATCCAGGTTCAGGGTCCTGTTCTTGACATTCGTTTCCCCGACGACCAGCTTCCTAAGCTTCTCAGCGCCATCGAAATTCCTCTGGGCGAGCGAACCATCGTTGCCGAGGTCGCTCAGCACATCGGTGACAACGTGGTACGCTGTGTCGCCATGTCCTCCACCGACGGCCTGCAGCGGGGCGTGGAAGCCTCCGATACCGGCGCTCCCATCTCCGTGCCCGTAGGCGATCAGTGCCTGGGCCGTGTGTTTAATCTGCTGGGTCAGCCCATCGACAACAAGCCCGCTGTAGAGGGTGACGCCCGGTGGCCCATCCACCGTCCCGCTCCCTCTTATGAGGAGCAGCAGCCCGCTACCGAGATCCTCGAGACCGGCATCAAGGTCATCGACCTGATCTGCCCCTACGCCAAAGGTGGCAAGATCGGCCTGTTCGGCGGCGCAGGCGTGGGCAAGACCGTTCTGATTCAGGAGCTGATCTACAACATCGCCACCGCCCACAACGGCTACTCCGTCTTCACCGGCGTCGGCGAGCGTACCCGTGAGGGTAACGACCTGTACAACGAAATGACCGAGTCCGGCGTTATCTCCAAGACCGCCATGGTCTTCGGTCAGATGAACGAGCCGCCAGGAGCCCGTATGCGTGTGGGCCTCAGCGGCCTGACCATGGCAGAATACTTCCGTGACGTGAAGCATCAGGACGTGCTGCTGTTCATCGACAACATTTTCCGCTTCACTCAGGCCGGTTCTGAGGTGTCCGCTCTGCTGGGCCGTATGCCCTCCGCCGTCGGCTACCAGCCCACGCTGGCCACCGAAATGGGCGCGCTGCAGGAGCGTATCACCTCCACCAAGAACGGCTCCATCACCTCCGTGCAGGCGGTCTACGTCCCCGCGGACGACCTGACCGACCCCGCCCCCGCTACGACGTTTGCCCATCTGGACGCCACCACGGTTCTGGACCGCGGCATCGCTTCTCTGGGCATCTACCCCGCCGTGGATCCTCTGGACTCCACTTCCCGGATCCTGTCCCCGGAGATCGTGGGCAAGGAGCACTACGAGACTGCCCGTGCCGTGCAGGGCATCCTGCAGCGGTACAAGGAATTGCAGGACATCATCGCCATCATGGGCATGGACGAGCTGAGCGAGGAAGACAAGCTCACCGTCAACCGCGCCCGTAAGGTCCAGCGGTTCCTTTCCCAGCCCTTCCACGTTGCCGAGCAGTTCACCGGCTATCAGGGCAAGTATGTGCCCCTGAAGGAGACCATCCGCTCCTTCCAGGAGATCATCGAAGGTAAGCACGACGATATCCCCGAGTCCTACTTCCTGTTCGCCGGCTCCATCGACGAGGTGGTTGCCAAGTACCGGGGCGGTGAGAAGGCATGACACCCTTCCACCTGAAAATCGTCACCCCTGACGGCCTGATCTTTGACGGACAGGCCGAGGAACTGATCGTCCGCACCACCGGCGGCGACGTGGCAATCTTAGCCCGCCACATGGACTATGTGGCCCCTCTGGGCATGGGCCGGGCAATAGTCGTCTCCGGCGGCACCCGGCGCAATGCCGCCTGCATCGGCGGTATGCTCAGCGTCTCCGGCGGTGAGGTAACCCTAGTTCCCACCACCTTCGAGTGGTCGGACAAGATCGACGTGGAACGGGCCGAGGCCGCCTACCAAAGAGCGGACAAGGTGCTCCACGACGAGAATGCCTCTCAGATGGATCTGAAGCTGGCGGAAGCCAAGCTCCACCGGGCGCTGGTTCGTAAAAGCGTCGCGTCCTATAAGTAAAATGATTCCCGGCAGTCAATCGACTGCCGGGATGTTCTTTATGCCAAGTTGATATTGACAAATTCGTAGGGCTTATGTCTGACCTCGCCGACCACGTCAAAATCGATGCTGCTTTCGTCCTTTGGTATTTGTGAGGATACAAGCCGCCAAATACCATCCATCGTAGGCTGCTACGAATCGAACCAGGTCGGCAGGGTCATGACCCCGCCCTACGGTCAGCCTTCCCCATAATAATCCACATCCAGAATCAGGTTGTTGATTCTGGTAAATGCCTGCACCCGCTGGGCGATCTCTCTCCGGGTCTCCGTGGTGATCTCCAAGTCGCTTCCGTCAATGGAGATCAGCTTCTTTGTGGAGGCATCATAGGCGGCGTTGCCATAAATCCAGCTTCCGTTGGAGAAGGGGGTGAAGCCGTCATAGCGTTCGTCAAAGGCATCGCTGCCAATGTAGCTGTAGGGGCTGTCGATGCCCAGCAGGTTCAGCACCGTGGGCAGGACGTCCGTGGTATTGAGCACCTTATCAACCTCCATCGGCTCCAAATCGACGCTCCAGATGAAGCAGGGGGTCCTTTCCAGCAAGAGCTTTTCCTCCACGCCGGACAGCTCCAGCAGGGCCTCCTCGTTTTTATAGCCATAGGTATAGTGGTCGGTGACACCGATGATAACGGTATCTTCCAGCTCCCCTTTTTCCTCCAGTTCAGCCATCAGCCGGGCAAACAGGTCGTCCATCAGCTTGGCTTTCAGGTAAGCGCAGTCGGTCTCCTCATTGCCTGTCAGGCCCTTGAACTCCGGGTACTTTTTCAGGCCCCAGTAGCTGAGCACCTCATTATATTTGTAGCTCAGGTGGGCGGTTCGGGTGATGATAAAATTCAGCCGCTTCCCTTCCCGGAAAAATTCGCTGTTCAATCCCTCGTTGTCAAACAGCAGCTGATCGTCATACAGCAGCTGCTTTGCCGCGTCGGAGGACAACTCCGTTAAATAATCCGCGTAGCAGACGTAGGCCTGATAGCCCATGGCCTCGGAGAACACCCCCCGGCTGTAGAAGCTGGGGCTGTTGTAGTGGAATTCCTCCGCACTGTAGCCCTGCTCCCGCAGCAGGTACGCCAGGGACTGCCGGAAGTCGTTGGTCACATAGTCAAAGGCATAGCCGCCCTGGCTGCTGAGGAAAGAGCCGGTGTTGATGCAGAATTCCGTGTTAAAGGTACGGATGCCGCCATAGACCGGGGTATAAAACCGGGTAAAGTTGATCCCTTCCGACATGAGACGGTTCAGGGTGGGGGTATACTCCCCCAGCATCCAGTCGTCCATGGACTCCATCAGCACCAGCACCACATTTTTCCCCGCCAGCAGGCCGGTCATTTCATTTTCCACCGGCTTGTCCTTTTCCGCGAAATAATCATCGATCTCCTGACGCCCCGCCTCGTGGGCTTCCGTATAGGCAGGAGTCAGGGGGTATATGGCATTGGCGTAGATGTCCTTGCACAACGTCTGGTACAGACCGCAGACCTGATAGAGCCTATGGGTATTGAACAGATTTTCATAAGCGGCCTCCGCCGACTGCATACGCCCATAGTCCGAACCGGAATAGCGGACACCGTCATCCTGCTCAAATACCGCCTGTGGCAGAATATAGGCCCCCATCGCAGCCGTCACGCACAGCAGAGCTGATACCAACGCTATCCGCCAGTCCCAGTGCCGCCGGGGGAATTTGCAGACCAGCACAACACCCAGCACAATGAGGCAGGCTACACCCAGCCACCATTTCAGGGGATAGTTCAACAGGACGGAGGCGTAATCGGCTCCCTCCGAGGCGTAGCGAAAATCCGACAGCCACATCATTTCGCCGAACAGGATATAATAGCCCGTCTGGACGACGGCATACACCGTGATCAGGCCATACAGCAGCGCGTAGGCAACTCTCCCCACCTTCCCGGGCAGCAGCCACACAACTGCGCTGAGGATCAGCGCCCACAGCGCCCCAAAGGCCAGGGGCCAAAGCTGTGCGGCGGAAAAGTCTTTGGAATTCCAGGACAGAAAGAAAAAGGCAAACAGCTCCACCAGAAAAAAGGACACCGGCAGCAGCCACAGCGGGGCTGTGCGCCGTCTTGTTCCTGTCTTCACGGCAGATTTCTCATATACTCCCATTCAGGGTCGCTCCTTTTACAAACTAGCCCACATTGTAGCACAAAATCTCCCCTGTGTACACTTAAGATTTTCTTACGATCAGACAATTTTCATAAAAAATACTTTTCCCTCTTGTAAATTCTCCCAAATTGACGTATACTTACCCTATATTTTTCAAGGAAAGAGGAGTCCCCCATGGAACTGATGACTGTTCGTGAGCTGTTCAAGAACACCGAAAAATACGCAGGCCGGGAAATCGAGATCGGCGGCTGGGTCCGCAACAAGCGCCCCAGCAAGCAGTTTGGCTTTATCGTCCTGAACGACGGTACTTATTTCACCCCCGTGCAGGTGGTGTACAACGATAGCCTGGTGAATTTCCAGGAAATTTCCAAGATCAACGTGGGCGCTGCCCTGATCGTCAAGGGCACTGTGGAAATGACCCCCGACGCTAAGCAGCCCTTTGAAATTCAGGCCAGCGAGATCAGCGTGGAGGGCCCCTCCACCGGCGACTACCCCCTGCAGCCCAAGAAGCACTCCATGGAGTTCCTTCGCACCATCACCCATCTGCGGCCCCGGGCCAACACCTTCCAGGCCGTGTTCCGTGTCCGCAGCCTGGCTGCCATGGCCATCCACCAGTTCTTCCAGGACCGGGACTTTGTGTACGTCCACACCCCCCTGATCACCGGCTCTGACTGCGAGGGTGCCGGCGAGATGTTCCAGGTCACCACCCTCGACCTGAACAACGTGCCCAAGACTGAGGACGGCAAGGTGGACTTCTCTCAGGACTTCTACGGCAAGCCCACCAACCTGACGGTGTCCGGTCAGCTCAACGGCGAGACCTTCGCCATGGCCTTCCGCAACATCTATACCTTCGGCCCCACCTTCCGGGCTGAGAACTCCAACACCACCCGCCACGCCGCCGAGTTCTGGATGATCGAGCCGGAGATCGCCTTCGCCGACCTGCAGGACGATATGCGTCTGGCGGAGGATATGATCAAGTATATCATTTCCTATGTTCTGGAGCATGCTCCCGAGGAAATGGCCTTCTTCAACCAGTATCTGGACAAGGGCCTGCTGGACCGGCTGAACAACGTGCTGAACAACGACTTCGGCCGCATCACCTACACCGACGCCGTGGCCCTGCTGGAGCAGCACAACGACCAGTTCGAGTACCCCGTCCACTGGGGCACCGACCTGCAGACCGAGCACGAGCGGTATCTGACCGAGGTGGTCTTCAAGAAGCCCGTCTTCGTCACCGACTACCCCAAGGAGATCAAGGCTTTCTATATGAAGCTGAACCCCGACGGCAAGACCGTGGCGGCTATGGACTGCCTGGTGCCCGGCATCGGCGAGATCATCGGCGGCTCCCAGCGTGAGGACAACTACGACATCCTGAAGGCCCGCATCGAGGAGCTGGGCATGAAGCCCGAGGACTACGCCTTCTATCTGGATCTGCGCAAGTACGGCTCCGCCCGCCACGCAGGCTTCGGCCTGGGCTTCGAGCGCTGCGTCATGTACCTGACCGGCATCGGCAACATCCGGGACGCCATCCCCTTCCCCCGGACTGTGGGCAACTGCGATCTGTAAGAGCGAACAACAGGCGAACCGCGCAGCGCGGCTCGCCTGTTTTCTTGCATATTTACGGAGATTCTGCTATAATGGATCCTATCAAGGAGGGATGCTGCATGAAACGTAGATTGGTAATTGCGTCGGTACTGCTGATCATCTTGCTCTTATTCTGTTTCTTCCATGTCCGGGGAAGCGAACTGACAGGCATCGCTTCCATATCTGAGGAATATACTGCCACGGTCATGAAACAGCCCGCTTCCTTAACTGAAAAAGAAGTGCAGTATTCCTTAAACGACAGGCAAATCACAGCTATGCGGGATCTGTTTCTGGAAACCACCTTCACCCGGCGGCTTTCCAGCGGTTTCTCCTATACCGGGCCGAAAGATGAATACGTGATCACGCTGGAATTGACAGGTGCGGACGGAAAACAGCTGGATTTTTTCCATATTTTCTGCGTTGGCAACCAATATTGTCAGATTTCAGCACCCTATTACAACCTGAACCTGAATTTGAATATCCACGATCCAAATTGGCAGGATGCCCTTGAGCGGATCCTGTCAGATGACTTTTCTTAACTCAGTATGTGCAACCGTAGGGCGGGGTCATGCCCCCGCCCTACGGTATGTATTCAGCATTTTTGATACTATTACCTGATAAAACCATTTGGTTTTATCAGGTAGACACCGCCTTT
>JAUNSH010000039.1 GCA_030539285.1 Eubacteriales bacterium | reverse complement strand
AAAACGCTGATGTTAGCGAATGCTAACCGAAAGAAGGAGGCCCATATGTCGATAACAGATATTGTTTCCTTTCTTGGCGCGTTGGGCGGACTTCTCATGCTGCTTATGCTCCTGTGGCAGGTTAAAAAGCGCCTGAAACGGATATTATCCAAACAGAAACCGTAAAGGAGTGTGCCTATGTCCGAGGATTATCTGATCCGCAACTGCGCCCCCACTTTGGCGGGGATCAAAACGGCGAACCTGTTTACCTGCCCCTATGAAAGTAAGGCAGAAATCGTGGATGCCTTGTGCCGCCTGAACCGAAAGCTGTCGCCAAAGGGTCTGCGGGTTCTGCCACTGCGTTTTTCCGAAAAGAAAGCGCTGATCTACCTGTACCGGCCCAAGCAGCTGTCTGCTGACCTTGCTCAGGCGGAAGCAGTCCGGATCCTGCAATCTCTTGGCTATGACTGCGGCGGAAGCGAACGGTGTCTGGTTCAGCTGGCTCAGAAGCTCCGCGCTCAAGAGGAATTCCCTCACGAGATCGGCCTGTTTTTGGGATATCCTCCCGGAGATGTCTGCGGTTTTATGGAAAACAAACCCTGCAGCTGCAAATGCGTGGGCTGTTGGAAGGTCTACACGGACGAAGCGGGGGCAAAACGGAAATTTGACCAGTACAGAATGTGCACAAAAATCTACTGCCAGCAGTGGGCAAACGGAATCGATATTGAGCGGCTCGCGGTAGCCGGTTGATATACCATTATTTCAGAAAGGTTGGAAAACAATATGAGCAAAATTGCAGTCGTTTATTGGAGCGGCACAGGAAACACCGAGGCTATGGCCAACGCCGTGGCGGAGGGCGCGAAAAACGCCGGCGCAGAGGTAAGCATCTTTACCGCTGTGGAATTCTCCGCTGACCGGGTGGCGGACTTCGACGCCATCGCCTTCGGATGCCCCGCCATGGGCAGCGAGGTGCTGGAAGAGGATGAATTTGAACCCATGTTCCGGGAGTGCGAAAGCAAGCTCTCCGGCAAGAAGATCGCCCTGTTCGGCTCCTATGGCTGGGGCGACGGCGAGTGGATGCGCTCTTGGGAGGAAACCTGCCGGGGCGATGGGGCGGAACTGGCCTGCGAAAGCGTGATCTGCCAGGAAACGCCCGACGATGAGGCGGAAGCCAACTGCCGCTCTATGGGTGCTTCGCTGGCATAATTCTTCAAATAATTAAAATACCTCCTAATCACCTTCATAATCCAAAGCGGGCAGCCGCTGCAGCAAACGCGGAGGGGCTGCCCGCCGAGGAACATCCAAAGGAAGTGACATAAACAATGACCAAGCGCGCGTACCGTCTGGAAGATTACCTGAAGCGTATCCACTGCCTGTCCAAAAGCAAACCGGTTCATCCCGTAGACCTTGCCCGGGAGCTGGATGTCTCCAAACCCACGGTTTCCGTGTATCTGAGGCAGCTTCAGGAGGAAGGATATGTGGTCGTAGGGGAGCATCATATTATCACGCTGACCCCCAAAGGACTGGTCATTGCAAAGCAGACCCAGCAGCGGCATCAGACGCTTCAGCGGCTGCTGGAAGGTTTTGGCGTCCCCAGCGAGATTGCTGCCGCCGATGCCTGTGAGATCGAGCACGACCTCAGCCGCCAGAGCTACGAAGCGATCAAGCGGTTTGTAAATTCCCAATATCCCAAGAAAAAATGATACCTACGGGGTTCTTCGCCCGTAGGTATCATTTTATAGAATATGTGAGACGCAGAGTTTGCGGGAGCCACATAGATTCTGTCGACAAAGCTATCCACTTGAATGGCAATATGTGGGAAGAAAATGAACGTTGACATTTTGGGATACCTGTGTTAGGATATGGGGTTAGCGGCCGCTAATAAAAGAGGCCGCTTCCTTTTTGGATGCAGGTTAGCTAATGCTAACAAAAACGGTGATCGACCCATTGCATGACGGTGCACTCTCAACATAGGAGGTTACAGAAATGATGCTCAACAAACGGCTGATCGGCACGGTCAGCGAAAGCAAAAAATATGTTGCCGGGAACGTTGCCTTGCAGTGGTGCGCCCTGACGGCCAATATTGCCATGATCTGCGCGGTCTGCCGCCTGCTGTCCCGGCTGTATGCGGGGGAGGCTGGGGCCAATGATCTGCTGTTCACCGCTGTTGTGGCCGCTGTGGCTGTGGCGGTGCGGTTTGTCTGCAATCTGGGTTCCGCCCGGATGGGTTACCTTTCCAGCAGGGCGGTGAAAAAGACCCTCCGGGAGCGGATCTACCAGAAGCTGCTGCGGCTGGGCGCTTCCTACCGGGAGCAGGTGCAGACCAGCGAGGTGGTGCAGGTGGCCGTCGAGGGCGTGGACCAGCTGGAGACCTATTTCGGAGCCTATCTGCCCCAGTTCTTTTACGCCATGCTGGCCCCACTGACGCTTTTTATTGTGCTGTGCTTTGTGAATGTCCCCTCCGCTATTGTGCTGCTGGTGTGCGTGCCCCTGATCCCCATTGCCATCGCGGCGGTACAGACCTGGGCCAAGAAGCTGCTGAGCAAGTATTGGAGCCAGTACACCGCGCTGGGGGACACCTTCTTAGAGAATTTGCAGGGCCTGACCACCCTGAAGATCTATCAGGCCGACGCATACAAAAATCAGGAGATGAACGAGCAGTCCGAGAATTTCCGCCGCATCACCATGAAGGTGCTGACCATGCAGCTCAACTCCATCACCATTATGGATCTGATCGCCTATGGCGGCGCAGCGGCGGGCATCGTCATGGCGGTGATCCAGTTCCGGACGGGACATGTGGATCTGGGGGGCTGTCTGGCCATTATCCTGCTGGCGGCGGACTTCTTCATCCCCATGCGGCAGTTGGGCAGCTTCTTCCACATTGCCATGAACGGCATGGCGGCATCGGATAAGATCTTCCGTCTTCTGGATCTACCGGAGGCACCCCAAAAAACCTTGGAAGTACCTCAGGACTGCTCCATCCGCTGTCAGGATCTGCGCTTTTCCTACGAATCGGATCGGGAGATCCTGAAGGGCGTGGATCTACATTTTCCCATGGGCAGCTTTACCGCCGTTGTAGGGGAAAGCGGCTGCGGCAAGTCCACCATCGCCGCCATCCTGATGGGCCGTAATCGGGGCTATACCGGCACGGTGACCGTGGGAGGGGTTCCCCTTTTGGAGATCTCCGAGGAAAGCCTGATGCGCAATTTCACCTACATCAGCCACCAGAGCTATCTGTTCAATGGCACCGTCCGGGATAACCTTCTCATGGGCGACCCCGATGCGGCGGATGAAAGGCTTTGGCAGGTGTTGGAACGGGTGAAGCTGGCGGATTTCCTGCGCGCTGAGCGGGGGCTGGACACGCTTCTGACAGAAAAGGCATCCAACCTCTCCGGCGGCCAGTGCCAGCGGCTGGCGTTGGTGCGGGCGCTGCTACACGACAGCCCGGTATATATTTTCGACGAAGCCACCTCCAACATTGATGTGGAGAGTGAGAACGACATTATGGAAGAAATTCACTGTCTGGCAAAGACCAAAACCGTGATCCTCATCTCCCACCGGCTGGCCAATGTGGCAGCCGCGGACAGAATCTACGTTATGGACGGCGGCAGAATCGTGGAAAGCGGCACCCAGAACCAGCTGCTGGCTAGGGAAGGTCACTATGCCAGACTGTGGAACATCCAGCAGGCTCTGGAAAACGACACAAAGGAGGCGTGAGAATGAAACGAAGCGGATTTACCGTGATGGGAAAGCTCATCGGACTGGTGAAGCCCCTGACCGGGTTCATGATCCTCGCCATCACCATGGGCCTCATCGGCCACCTGTGCGCGTCCTTTATCACCATTTTCGGCGGCTACGCGGTGCTGAATGTGCTGGGCTTTGAAACGCCTGTTGGCCTGACGGCGATGTTCGTCAGTGTGGCGGTGTTCGCCGTGCTGCGGGCGGGGCTTCGCTATGGAGAGCAGGCCTGCAACCATTTTATCGCCTTTAAGCTGCTGGCCCTGATCCGGGATAAGGTATTCCGGGCGCTGCGGCGGCTGTGCCCGGCAAAGCTGGAGGGGAAGGACAAGGGCAATCTGATCTCTGTCATCACCTCGGACATCGAACTTTTGGAGGTGTTCTATGCCCACACCATTTCACCCACGGCTATCGCAATCCTGTTTTCCGCCTTGCTGTGCCTGTTTATTGGAAGCTACCACTGGAGCCTGGGGCTGCTGGCGCTGGCGGCTTACCTGACGGTGGGGTTGGCAGTGCCGCTGGTGACCTCCCGGCTCAGCGGGGAGGACGGCCTGCGCTTCCGGGCCAATTCCGGCGGCCTGAGCAGCTTTGTACTGGACAGCCTCCGGGGTCTGCCGGAGATTCAACAGTACGGTCAGGGCCAGATTCGGCTGGATCAGATGAATGGCCGCACCGACACACTTTCTAAGGATGAGGAGCGGATGAAGCGCACCGCCGGACGGAATGCGGCGGTGACGAATACCGTCCTGCTGATCTTCGACCTTGCTATGCTCTTTGGCTCCGCGGTCCTGTATGTCCGGGGCGGGGTGGGCTTTGACGGGGTGCTGATCCCCACGGTGGCCCTGATGAGCTCCTTCGGCCCGGTGGTAGCCCTCGCCAATCTGGGCAGTACCCTGCAAAATACCTTCGCCGCGGGAAACCGGGTGCTGGACATTCTGGAGGAGACCCCGATAGTGGAGGAGGTGACGGGGAAGCCGGAGTTGTCCTTCACCGGCGCGGCAGCCGAGAGGGTTTGTTTCTCCTATGGAGAGGAGACCGTTCTGGACAACGTTTCCATGGACATTCCCCAAAATCAGATCGTGGGCATCGTTGGCTGCAGCGGCAGCGGAAAGTCCACCCTGCTGAAGCTGTTCATGCGCTTCTGGCAGGTTCAAAGTGGACAGGTCTGCCTGTCCGGCAGGGCGGTGGAGGGCATCAACACTGCCAACCTGCGGGATATGGAGAGCTTCGTCACCCAACAGACCCACCTGTTCCACGACAGTATCCGCAATAATCTGCGCATTGCCAAGCTGGACGCTACCGATGCCGAGATCGAAGATGCCTGCCGGAAGGCTTCCGTCCACGACTTCATCATGACCCTGCCCCAGGGCTACGATACCCAGGTAGGGGAGTTGGGGGACACCCTCTCCGGCGGCGAGCGGCAGCGGCTGGGGCTGGCAAGAGCCTTCCTCCATGACGCGCCCTTCCTGCTGCTGGATGAGCCTACCAGCAACTTAGACAGCCTGAACGAGGCGGTGATCCTCCGTTCCCTGAGCCAGACGCGCCGGGGGAAAACTGTGGTGCTGGTCTCCCACCGGGCTTCCACCATGCGGATCGCCGACAAGGTCTACTCCGTGGAAAATGGGAGGTGCGTTGTGCTCTGCTATTATGTATTTCGTTATGAATAAAAACGGCAATATATTACAGGAATATACAAAAACAAACTGGGCAACCATTTTTTTAGGAGTTTCTGTTGTTGGATTAGAGGTCGGCTTTATTTACGCCTATAAAAATGGTTGGTCTGTAAGTACAGCTTCTATTGTTCAGAATGCTTTTCTTGCGGTTGCACTATTATTTGTAGGTGCATTGCTATATCACGAAACAATCAGTATTTGTGTCATCTGCTGTCCCGGTTCTGGGATGTGGATGCCGGGGCGGTCACTCTGGGCGGCAGGGACGTCCGGGATTACAGCATGGACGCTCTGATGCGCAATTTCAGCTTTGTATTCCAGAGTGTGTACCTGTTCAAGGACACTGTTGCCAACAACATCCGCTTCGGCCAGCCGGCAGCCCCCATGGAAGCCGTTATCGCCGCGGCAAAGAAAGCCCGGTGCCACGACTTTATCATGAAGCTGCCCCAGGGCTATGACACCGTGATCGGGGAAAGCGGCGGCTCCCTCTCCGGCGGCGAACGGCAGCGGCTGTCCATCGCCAGAGCCATTATGAAGGATTCTCCCATCATCATTCTGGACGAGGCCACCGCCAATGTGGACCCGGAGAATGAGAAGGAACTGATGGAAGCCATCGGCGAATTGACCAAAGAGAAAACCATCATCATGATTGCCCACCGTCTGAAAACCGTGCAGGGCGCGGATCAGATTCTGGTGGTGGATCAGGGAAAGATCGTCCAAAAGGGTACCCACAAGGAGCTGCTTGCCCAGAACGGCATTTACCGCCGGTTTACCCAGGGAAGGGAACAGGCCGTCAGCTGGAAGCTGTAACAGAGTATCGCTGGCAGCGGGAGAAATTCCGCTGCCTATTTTTTTTGAAAAAAGGAAAAGATTTCCTTGCTATCTGGGGAAAAAGTGCTATACTGATGTTGGTAAGCGAATGCTAACCTAACCGCGAATAAGAGCTGCTGGAGAGCGGCTTTTTCAAGGCTTAATGGTTAGAACGTGCTAACCAAAGATGGCGAGGTGTGTTTCATGAAAATGGATTTTTGGAGCCGAAATGCGAATATTTACGATCGGTTTATGAAGAAGGATGCCGCCGCATACGATGTCATGTGCGAACAGATACGGCCAGTGGTGAAGGATAAAATGGTATTGGAGCTTGCCGCCGGTACAGGGCTGGTCGCCAAAAGAATCGTTTGCGCCGCCCGCTCCATTGAGGCAACGGACGCTTCACCGGAAATGATCTTACTGGCAAGAAAAGCAAATCACTCCTGTAAGCTGCATTTTTCGGTGGAGGATATGTTCCATTTGTCCTATGCGGATGGCTCCTTTGATGTGGTCATCGTGTCCAATGCGCTGCATATCGTTCCACACCCGGAAGAGGCCCTGACGGAAATCCGGCGGGTATTGAAGGATGACGGCGTACTGATCGCGCCAACTTTTACCCATGCCAGAAACTCTCTGCGTGGAAAAATCAAAGCATCCCTTATGAAGCTGGTGGGATTTCCGCTGCACAGCAAATGGTCCAGTGAAGAATATATCACTTTTCTGCAAAGCAACGGATGGACGGTGCGCAAAAGCATGGTGCTGAAAGCATCCTTCCCGCTGACCTATGCGGAGTGTATGAAGATGGAACAAAAAGGTAGGGTAAGAGAAAATGAATGAGACAATCGCCCTCTCCGGTGTGCCGGAAACAATGCTGCAAACCATCTATGCCCGGGCGAAGGAAAGCAGGACCCGGGGTGCCATTCGTGACAAAAAAGCCGAGGAGATCATCGATCAGCTTGACTATGATTTCTCTCTTGCGGATCGGGACACTGCCATGCACAGCGGTGTCATTGCCCGCACCATCGTGCTGGACAGGTTGGTTAAGGGCTATCTTGCCGAACACTCCGGCACTGTTGTGGTGAATATCGCCTGCGGGCTGGATACTCGCTGTTACCGCATGACGAACTTTTCCCATTGGTATAACCTTGATCTGCCGCAGACCATAGCCGTGCGGGAAAAGCTCCTGCCGGAAACTGGCGTGATCTCACAGATCGCCATGTCCGCCATGGACAACTGGGGTGGTGCAATTCAGGAATCCAATGTGCCCGCTTTGATCATCATTGAGGGGCTGACCATGTACCTGACAGAAGCCGAGGTGCAGCGGATATTTGCTGTAATTGCGGGCAGATTCCACAGGGCCACTGTGCTTGTCGAGACAATGAATCCACTGGTGGTGAGGAACTTCAAGGAAAAATCCATTGAGGGAAGCAGCGCGAAATTTACATGGGGCGTGAAGGACGGGAAAGCACTGGCGGCGCTGTTGACGGACTTTCATTGTACCGAAGAACACAGCCTGACGGAGGGCTTGGCTGAATTTGTGCCTGCTTATAAGGTGCTGGGAAAGCTGCCGTTTGTGAGCAATCTTTCAAACAAGATCATCGTGTTGGAAAAGAGGGAGTGCTATGTCTAAGAAAGCAACGGAGTTTCAGAAAAAGGAAATGAGTAAACTATACCGGGGCAAAGAGATCTTCAAGCCCCTGAACACCGGCTGGATCGATGGGTCTGTGGCCTGTGTGCGGGAATGGGTGGCCAATATTTTCTTCTACCGCAAGGGCGACACCACCATCATGATCGATGCTGGCTACAACTATGACCGGCTGGAGGAAAAAATGGGCTGGCTGGGCATCGACCCGAAGTCCATCCAGCATATTCTCATCACTCACCTGGACACCGACCATGTGGGTGCGGCGGAAGCAGACAGCCCGGGGCTTTTTAAAAAGGCAAAGCTGTACATCGGTGAGACGGAGCATCGCTACCTGACCGGGGAAGTCCGCCGGAAGGTGATCTACCATCTGTACCGGCTGCCGAAGGTGAACATCCAAAACGAAATACAGCTTCTCAAGGCCGGGGAAACCCTTTCCATCGGGGATATTCAAATCCGCTGTTTTCTCGTTCCCGGCCACAGCTGGGGGCATATGGTGTATCTCATCGATGATAAATACCTGTTCACCGGCGACACCCTGTGGCTTGGCGCGGACGGCGGCTACAGCTTCATTTCCTCTCTCGCGGAGGACAACAAGCTGGCGGTGAAGTCCCTCGCCGCACTGGAGGAAGGCCTGAAACGTCTCGGTGTACGGCCCATGTTTCTCACAGGCCACACCGGCTGGACGGACAATTTTGATTTTGCTTTCGCCCACAGGGATCAGCTTTGTTCCCCATTTCGAAAGCGTGTCTATGACCCATCGGCTCCCTATGATGCCTATGATGAATCGGAGGATACGGAAGAAAACGCAAAGGCTGGTTTCATTGCTGGTGTAGGGAGATAGAAAATGGAGGTAATCATCGATGATTAGAAAACGCAAACAGGCGCTTGTTCTTGGTATCGTCGGCAATGTGCTGTACATGATCGGGGATTGGCTGATCGATGCCTTCGGACCGGGAAACGTTGAGGTGGGACTTCTGGGGGAGTCCAACTGGGTGAACATGCCAATGTGGCGGTTTGATGCCTCGCTTTTGCTGGGGGCGGTAGCCAGCGTTCTGATGATCCCGGCACTGCGGGAGTGGATGCACATTGTCGATGAAGTGAAAGACCCGACCAGCAAAACAGGTCTGCGGATAGCCCGTTGGTTCAAGGCCGGTTTGTGGGCGGCATTGGTCAGCTGCTTTTTCATCCATTCCATGTGCTGCCTGGTGGGCGTGATTTTCAAGAATATCTACGCTGTGTATGGAGATGCGTCCGCCGCATACGCCATTCTGGACAGCATCGGCACCAGCTTCCTGCTTCCCTTTTTCCTGTTCTATTTCTTTTTTGAGCTGACTGTTGGCATCGGGTATATCTACATGGTGGTCAAAAAGCGGCTGGCCCTCAAGCTGCCCGCGCTGCTGTGCTGCTCGCTGTGTACGCTTCTGATCCTGGAACTGCTGAATCTGTCCGGGAACTGACTGGTACACGACATTGTCACAGCCGGGGAATCCTTCGGCTGGGTTCTGATGATGGCAATGGGTATTCTGCATTTGCAGCGGATAGATACAGCCCATCTGTAATATTTCATAGATAGGAAGAAAGCGAAACAATGAAAGTATATGAATTTGGGCCGGAGAACGGACCGGTACTCCTCCTGCTGCCGGGCACCTGCTGTCACTGGAAGGGCAACTTTGGACATGTCATTCCGCTGTTGGAAAGACAGTTCCGTGTTCTCTGCGTCAGCTACGATGGCTTTGACGAAACAGAAGAAACGGAGTTTTCCACCATGCTGGAGGAAACAGAGAAGATCGAAGCGTACATACAGTGCCATTACGGCGGCCATATCCGGGCGGCTTATGGCTGCTCCCTGGGCGGTTCCTTTGTGGGGCTGCTGGTATCCCGGCAGATTATCCGCATGGACTACGGTATTCTGGGCAGCTCTGACTTGGATCAGGCATCGAGATTTGCCGCAACATTGCAGACTGACCTCTTGCTGCCGATGATCTACCCCCTGGTCCGGGACGGAGAGTTCAAAAACCGCTTTCTGCAAACGCTGATGGAAAAATGCACGGCGCAGATGGGCGATTATGTGAAAGCCTTCACGAGAATGTTCGGAGGCGCAAGACTCTATGTGACAAAAAAGAGCTGCAAAAACCAGTTTTATTCTGATTTGGTGACGCCACTGCCGGAGGGAATCGATGTGCCCGGCACGGAAATTCATATTTTCTATGCACTGAAAATGGGGAAAAAGTACCGCACCCGCTATGAACAGCATTTTGCGCACCCGATAATTCATGAGCAGGATCTGCAGCATGAGGAGCTGCTGGCCTGTTACCCGGAGCAGTGGGTGGAGCTGGTCAGTTCCATCGTTGACAGGTAAGGAAAATCCTGCTTGAAAGGAGAAGCAATGAAACACACACATTTTGATATGGAAGCAGATGGGTTTTATGGGGCGTATTGGACTTGTAAAAGCCGGTCAGACTGCGCTATCATCACTATGCTGGGGGATGACTCGGAAGACTACATGGCCCGTTCCGCGGTGAAGTGGCTGCTGCGGCTGGGTGTGAACGTGATGACTATGTCCCCGGGCAGGAAGGTCTACGGCCATCACAACTATCCGCTGGAGCGGGTCGAGACGGCCATCGCCTGGCTGAAAGCGCATGGAAACCGCAAAGTCGGCATCGCGGGAGCCTCCACCACAGGAACGCTGGCACTCACAGCGGCATCCCTGTTCCCGGACATTACGCTGACCATTGCCATGACCCCCAGTGACTTTGTGTGGCAAGGCTTTATGCAGGGTAAGCGGGACGGATGTAAGGAATGGCCTGTTGAGGGAGAATCGCTGTTTTCTTATCGTGGGGAACCGCTGCCCTATCTGCCATTCTGCTATTCGCACCCCCAGTATTGGAAGGTGATTCAGGAAGAATCCAAGCGAACCGACAGCATGATCGCCTCCCGCAGACTGTTCGACGATTCCGAGAAAGCCCATCCCATCACGGAGGCGGAATCCATCAAGGTGGAAGCCATTCGTGGGAATCTGCTGCTCATCGGCGCGGAGGACGATGTGCTGTGGGACACGGCAAAATACATCCGCCGAATGGAAAGACGGCTTGCGGAACACCCCCATAGCTGCACAGTCGAAGCCGCCGTGTATCAGCATGGCACACACTTTGTTTTCCCGGAAGGTATGATCAAAACCATGCTCCCTGTAGGGTCGGGACTATTTGTGAAGCTGGCGTTTTCCGCTGCCAGACAATATCCGGGAGAATGCAGGGAAACCCGTCTGGACATTGACCGCCGTTTGACCGAAGCTATTGCTTCGTGGAGGAGCGCGTGATGAAATACACACTTTTCTCCGGCGGCTCCTGTCGTGGATGGAATGATGAAAATGCAGATCGTTCGTATCGACTTCAAATCTTGATGGATTGAGAATGAGGGGGGTCTTTTGTGAAAAATACGATTTGCGAAAAATTCATGTGGTGCGCCATGAAAGGCACGATCCTCAAGTTCCTTGGTTCAGAATGGCCGGACGGCGATTTGAAATCCATCAGGAGCAGGTTTCGGGAAGAATATCAGAAAATGCGCGCCGAAGTGGATGACATAGGCCCCATGACCAAGAATCCTCTGCGTATCTGCCTGACCGGCGGCATCATCTGGCTGGCGGCCTATGAAGCCTGTGACGGAAAAATGGATGAGGAACTGTTTTCCCGCATGATTACCAACACAATGGAATCCCCGGTGTTCCGAATGGCGTTTGGGGCCAAAGATCCCTTTGACAGGAAAAAGCAGGAGAAGAAGGTCGCAGCTTTCAAGACAGCGAATGAAATATCGGGAAGCGAGTTTAACTGGCACACGGATTATACGCCCGGTCGGGATGAAACGGAATATTTCTGTACATACCGCAGGTGCGGCCTGTGCGCCCTGGGCAGAAAATATGGACACCCGGAGCTGATCCCATATATGTGCCAGATGGACTATATCTCCATTGATATGATGGGTGCGGTTCTTTATCGGACGCAGACCCTCGCCGCTGGCGGCGAATGCTGTGATTTTCATGTAGTAAAGAAGGATTCCAAGTGGATAAAACATTGACGCTGCATTTCAGATTCACACAAGAAAAACAGGAGGTTTTCTCATGGTAAAAATCACATTGGACATTGAAGGAATGGCTTGCGGAATGTGTGAATCCCACATCAACGATGCCGTGCGCCGGGCCTTTTCGGTTAAGAAGGTCACATCCTCCCATGCAAAGGGAAAAACGGAGATTCTGTCGGAGCAGCTGCTGGATGAAACCGACCTGAAATCGGCGATTGAAGCTACCGGGTATCGGGTCACGGGTATCCGTACGGAGCCTTGGGAGAAAAAGGGTCTTTCCCTGTTCCGCCGTTAGTTCACCGGGAGGATCGAAAATGGACAGACATACTGTGATTCAATCTGCTTACCGTTCACTTGGTAAAGAGGCCACTTTTTATGATGGCATGATCACCTGCTCTACGTTTCCGGGAAAAGCTGTCTGCTCCTTGGTTTGGTATATGGATCAGGAAACAAACACCCGGTATCTGGAACGGGCTTTGTCAGGGATCCCAGACAATTTCAGCGGGAAGCTGCTGGAGGTTCCAGTGGGTACCGGAGTGCTGACTATGCCGGTCTATCAGACCCTGCCGGAGGCGGAGATCACCTGCCTGGATTACTCCGCGGACATGATGGCTATGGCGCGGAACCGGGCGGAGGGTATGGGCTTGCGGAACATCCGCTTTCAGCAGGGGGATGTGGGGAAGCTCCCCTTTGCCGACGGCAGCTTTGACCTGGTTCTGTCTCTGAACGGCTTTCACGCTTTCCCCGATAAGGAAGCCGCCTATCAGGAGACTTTGCGGGTGTTGAAGCCTGGCGGCATTTTCTGCGGCTGCTTCTATATCCAGGGAGAAAACCGCCGGACGGACTGGTTTATCGACCATATCTACACGCCCAAAGGCTTTTTCACGCCGCCCTATGAGACTGCGGAAAGCCTGCGGACGCGGCTGGAAGCAATGTATGCGCAGATCGAGCTGGAAACCGTAGAATCCATGGCATGCTTTACCTGCCGCAAGGAGGCGGGCGTATGAAACCGGAGCATAAGAAGCGAATCCACGATCCCGAATTTGAAAGAAAGCCTATGACCGCGGCGCTGCTGTGCGGAATGGCCGGGTGTCTATGCTTTGGGGCGGGAGACTGGCTGATGCTATGGGGCGATCCTGCCTATCTGGGAAGTTTGCGCTGGCTGACGGAGGGAGCGGCAGAGATTGCGCCTTGGCGGAATGGACTTGCCATGGCGCTGGCCTTTCCGGGGATCCTCCTGTATGCCACCGCTCTGTTTTCAATCGAAAAGTTCCTGCACCGGGAAAAGCACAGAAGGATCTACTGCTGCCTGACCGCTGCGGGGCTTCTGCCATGGCTGTGCCTGCATTTGTTTTACATTATGATCCTGTACCTGTTCGCCTGGCTGCGGCAAAATGGCTGGGAGCAGGCAGCGTTTCCTGCGGCGCAGGCACTGTATGGGCATCTATCCTGGGTAGTTCCCCTCAGCGAGGCACTGATGCTGCCGCCCTATGGTTACTGGTTTTGGGCGGTGGCTTCCGACAAAACCTATCTGCCCCGAAAGCTGGCGGCAGCGAATCCGTTGCTGCTGTTCATGGCCCTTCGGCTGCTGACAGTCTGCCTGCCGCAGAGTTCTTTTCAGATCGCCTTTACCAATGGCCTGATGAGTGAGAGTATGCTTCTGTGGTTTGCTGCCCTTCTGATATGGGCGCAGAATCGAAAACGATGTACGTCACAGGTAGACCGCTGAGAAGAAAATAAATAGATAGGAACCATGCAACTGAGTTTTGCACAGAAGATAGGAGGTCAGAGAACGACGATTGCATTGAATGCACCGCGGTAAGCATATGCTAACTGAAAGCGGGAAACATTATTTGTGTTTGTCCAAATGGTTTTATCAGGTAATAGTATTAGACAGTACGAATGCCGCCCGGATTGGGCGGCATTCGTTTTATAAAAATGGCAGGTGGAGAAAATACTCCACCTACTTCAAGATCAGATCTGCTCTTTCCAGTTGCTGCGTCCATAGAGAATCCTACGAACTTCCATCCGTATACATTTCTTTAAGATCTGTTGTTTTCATTGCTCTGTATGCGTGTCCCAAATCCTTGCTGCCATTAACCATTTTATCGAGAAATAGCATTAGTCAGCGGAACATTGCCCTACGGCGCTGTTGCTCTTGTGATTTATATGGAAAGAAATCACAAAAGTCCGTCTCATATGAACTCCTTGCTCTTCGGGCCATTAAATGTCTTTGTGACATTTTAATGAGAGTTCAGTATCAGCTGCAGCAGGCGGGCAGTGCAGCGGAATTGTCTGTTTTTTCCACCAGTGTAGGAACCTACGCATCACCCTGTGCATCCGTCACGGTGATGCTTCCACGGATCATTCCCATCCAGCAGCTATAGGCATAGGTTCCTGTCTCAGTGGGTGTAAATTCCAGAATGTTTTCTCCTTCCTGAAACGTATGCATGATTCCATATTCCGGTACATACATACGGTAATTACAGCCGTTGATGCTGCTTTTGGGTGCGTCAATGATCCACTGCACCGGCTGGCCTGCCTGGACGGTGATGTTGGGATAGCGTCCGGAGGACAGCGTGCTTTGGATCACCTGTATGGTACTGTCCTGCACGACTCCAATTTCTTCCGAAGAAAACGGATTCCCCAAGAAAAGACATAGAGCAGCGGCAAGTGCCACGGTTGTACCAGTGATCGCCTTTGCTTTGGATGAGAAGGGAAAGCTGCCGATCATTGCCAGCGCAAAGAGAAGCCCGAGAATCCCAAACAGAAGGCTTGAGGAAATCACGCCGGTCAGACTTGCGCCCTGTGAAAGCATGGCGAGTCCCAGAACCGTTACCAGCACCGCTCCCACCGCATTGACTGCTCTAAAAAAGCGTTTTCCCAGAGCCGCTACCAGAGAACCAAAGCCCAGCATCAGCGGCAATGTGCCCAGACCGAAGGCAAGCATACTCAGCCCCCCAGTCAATGGACTGCCGGATGCCAGCGCCACGATCTGCATGGACTGGAGCGGCCCACAGGGCATGAAGCCATTCAGCAGACCAATCAGAAACGGATTTGTGGTCTTTGCAGCCTTTGTACCCAGGGTTCGGGTCACAAAACGGGGAAGCCGGATCGTCAAAGTCCGCAGACCCGGAAACAATCCAAGCAGATTGATGCCCATGATGACCATGCATCCTCCGGCAATCAGCTTCAGGCTTCCCTGCAGCACCGGGGATACGCCGAACTCGCCGCCGCCCAGCAGAAAGCCCACAAGCCCAAGCGCTGCGCCGATGACCGTGTAAGAAAGGATACGCCCCAGATTGTATGCCATAGCAGGACGGAATCGGTTTCCGGTTTCCTTTTCCCGGGGAAGGGACTGGGACAGATTGATCCCGCCGCACATGGCAAGACAATGAACGGAGGTCAGAATACCCACTAAGAACAGCATCCCATAGCCCATGCCGGATTCGGCCAGCTGGCTGGGTACCAGCAGATTTAAGATACCGAAACGCTCCATAAGCCCAAACAGGCACCCGATCAGCAGCAGGATTCCGGCGCTGCGCCTAAAATTCTTTGTGCCCTTTTGGGACTGTACAGTATAGTCCAGGGATTCGATCACGCGGATGATATCTTCCTGAGTCAGTTTTTGACCGTCGTAGACGATATCCGCCGTCCCTGACCGGTAGCTGACGGAGGCTGTGATCACGCCCTTTGTCCCGCGGAGCCTGCGCTGAATGCGATTTTCACACTGAACGCAGGTCATGCCGCCGATGAATAGTTTGATTTGTTTTCGATTGTTTGCCATTGGTTCCTCCTGTGGTATTGCGGTGTTAGTTTTGCTAATATTTCAACGGAGATAGCCCCCCGGTTGATTGAACGCTGCGTTATGTATCCGGCGCGGTGTCATGCAGGCTCCCGGCTTCCAAAGCCACATCCTCCAGCAAAACCCGCATTGTGCCGCCACAGACCATTCCCTCGCTTTCCGCGACCTCGTTGCTCATGTCGATCTCTACGACGCAGAACCCGCCGGTGCCCATGATTTTTCTGGCTCTGCCCATAACAGCGGCTTCACTGCACCCGCCGCCGATGGTTCCATAGCCGTTCCCCAGATAATCGACGGCCATCATCGCACCGGGTTTGACAGGGGTTGACCCGGTGGAGGAAAGCACCAGCGCATAGGCTTTGGGTTGTGTGCTCCCGGCAAGAAAGCGAAGCATTCCGTAATCTGTGTTGGTCTGGCACAGCAGGTCATTGCGATTCTCGCGGATGTACTTTCGTCGGTGGGAGATCATTTCTGCGCAGATGGAAACGGCGATTTCCGCCGTGGTTTGGGCGTTGATATTCAGACCAATCGGGGCATGGATACGGGCAAGGGCATCCGGAGAAAATCCTTCCTCTGTCAGTAGGTTCAGCAAACCTTTGACCCGGCGCTTCGATCCGATCATGCCCAGATAACCGGGGAGCGTTCCTTTTAGAATCTGCCGCAGGCATTCGCCGTCCCATCGGTGGCCCCGGGTAATGACGCAGACATAATCTGTGGCACGGATGTCAAGCCCGGTGATGGCGGCAGAAAAGGAATTGCAGATCACCTGCTTCGCCTCCGGGAATCGTTCATAATTTGCAAAGGCCGCCCGGTCATCCACCACGGTCACGGTGAAATCCAGCATAGCCGCTATGGCGCACAGAGGCTGGGCGATATGACCGCCGCCCAGCAGGATCAGCCTGTTTTCCGGGAGAAAAACTCTCGTATAGGGAACGCCGTCAACCGTTTTGGTCAGTTCCGGCGTGATGCCCCGCAGTAAATCATCCAGTATCTTCTGGAAATCCTGGTTCGTCATGGCATCTGTCCTCAATTTAACACGGTAATGGTATCGCCGGAGCGGATGGTTCCCTCTTTCAAAACGATGGCAAAAATACCTTCCCTGGGCATGACGCAGTCACCCACCTGCTGGCGGATGGCGCAGTGGGAATGGCATTCCTTGCCGATCTGCGTCACTTCCAGCAAAACCTCTCCAATTTCCAGCCGGGTTCCAACCGGGAGCGTATAGAGGGTCAGGCCCTCGGTGAGAATATTCTCCGCGAAAGCACCTATGGGCAGCTCCGGCAGAACGGCCTTCATTTTTTCGGTGCTTTCCTGCCCCAACAGGCTGACCTGCCTGTGCCAGTTCCCCGCGTGGGCATCTCCAACGATTCCATGATTGATTCTCAGTTGGATTTCCGGGACTTCGTGCTTGGGTGTTCCTTTTTGCTCGCTGATACAAACTGCGACGACGCTTGCCATAGTATTGCCTCCTTATATCCTATCATCATACTGGGGTTCTATGAATAGTATACCCTAACAGGCTTATTTGTCAATAGCCAGAAAAAAACGCTCTTGATTTCCCATAAACCTCGCTGTATAATAGGATTTAAGAATCGCCTACTCAGGAGGAACAAACCATGCTGATTTCTACAAAAGGACGCTATGCTCTGCGGGTGATGATCGATCTTGCCGAGCATCAGAGTGACGAGTTTATTTCCTTGAAGGGGATCGCCAAGCGGCAGGAGATTTCCGAAAAATACCTGGAAAGTATTATTCGGATGCTGGTAAAGGCCAGGGTCGTGGAAAGTCTCCGCGGCAAGGGCGGCGGGTATCGGCTGAGAAAAGCGCCGGATGAATATACCGTAGACAGCGTCCTGCGGCTGACAGAAGAATCCCTCGCCCCGGTGTCCTGCCTGGAGGAAAATGCCGAAAGCTGCCCCCGGGCGGGAAGGTGCCAGACACTTTCCCTGTGGCAGGGGCTGGACAAGGTGATCCACGAATATCTCGCAAGTGTGACCATCGCCGATCTAATGGAGCAGGGCGCTGTGGGAGATGACTATGTGATATAAGCATAAGCGGGACGTTTATCGGACGTCCCGCTTTGATGTTCCTTTTTGCGCTTGTATTCACCTGCTGCAAGATATAAATATTTAACAAGTGGGATTATAGGAAATATTTTCTAAAAACCTATTGACAAACTAGGAAAGTGGGTGTATTATCTAGCCATCGAATCTGAGCAAGCAAAAAGAAAGGAGCGGAATGCAATGTTTAAAATCAATTCTTATGCCGCAAAGTGTTGCTGTCGAATGTGTATCTCCCGGGCATATCCGTATGGCGGGGTGCATTCGCATGGGTTTTGCTGCACCTGAAACATGATCATTCGCAAGGGATATCATAACGCCATTTGCCCGGGAGCCATCGTAAGCCCCGGCATTTTTTGTGCTTGGATTCCCTGAATTTTTTTGAAAAGAGAGGAATTTCCTATGAAAAACGTATTTAAGAAAATCGGAGCTGTTTTCCTGAGCCTGACCGTTGCCGCGTCCCTGCTTGCCGGCTGCGGCGCGAAAAACGAGGAGCCTGCCGCCGCCGAGACCAAGGGCAGCTTCCGCACCCTGGACGAGATCAAGTCCAGCGGCACCATCAACATTGGCGTCTTCTCCGACAAGAGCCCCTTCGGTTATGTGGACGAGAACGGTCAGTATCAGGGCTACGACGTGTACTTCGGCAACCGCATCGGTGAGGATCTGGGCGTGAAGATCAACTACGTCTCCACCGAGGCCGCCAACCGTATTGAGTACCTCCAGACCGGCAAGGTGGATATCATTCTGGCGAACTTCACCGTCACAGAGGAGCGGGTACAGGAAGTGGACTTTGCCCTTCCTTACATGAACGTGGCGCTGGGGGTTGTCTCTCCCGAAAATGCGGTCATCAGCTCTCTGGACGAAATTGGCGCGGATGATCAGGTCATCGTGATCTCCGGCACCACCGCCGAGACCTATCTGGAAAAGAACAACCCCGAGATCAAGCTGCAAAAGTACGACGCTTACGCCGAAGCCAAGACCGCCTTTGAAAACGGAAACGGCGTGGCCTGGGCCAACGACAACACCGAGGTCATCGCCTTTGCCATCGAGAATCCCGGCTATGTGGTAGGCATCCCCTCTCTGGGCAGCGCCGACACCATCGCCCCCGCCGTCACTAAGGGCAACACCACATTGCTGAACTGGCTGAACGACGAGATCAAGGCTCTTGGCAATGAGAATTTCTTCCACGCCGACTATGAGGCCACCCTGCTGGACACCTACGGCAAGGACTATGAAGATACACTGGTAGTCGAAGGCGGCGTGGTCGCCACTGCCGCTGAGGAAGCAGAAACCGTTGAGGAAAAGGGCACCATCACGGTAGCCGCTTCTCCCACGCCCCACGCCGAAATTCTGGCAGAGGCCGCCAAGATTTTGGCCAAGGAAGGCTGGACGCTGAAGGTCACCGAGTTTGAGGACTATGTGCAGCCCAATCTGGTAGTGGACAGCGGCGAGATCGACGCCAATTACTTCCAGCACGTTCCCTATCTCGACAACTTCAACGCCGAAAAGGGCACCTCTCTGGTTTCCGTTGCGGGCATCCACTATGAGCCCTTCGGCATTTATCCCGGCACCAAGTCCGCACTCAGCGATCTGGCTGACGGCGACGTGATCGCAGTCCCCAACGACACCACCAACGAGGCCCGTGCGCTGCTCCTGCTTCAGGACAACGGCATCATCAAGCTGGCTGACGGCGCGGGCCTGACCGCAACCGTCAAGGATATCGTGGAGAATCCCAACAACGTGAAGATCCAGGAGCTGGAAGCCGCTCAGGTTTCCCGTGTCAAGGATGAAGTAGCCTTCGTGGTGCTCAACGGCAATTATGCCCTGGAAGCCGGTTTCTCCGTCGCCCATGATGCGGTGGCCTACGAGACCAGCGCCTCTACCGCTGCCCAGACCTACGTGAATGTGCTGGTGGTGAAGGCGGGCAATGAGAATAATGAGGGCATTCAGGCCCTTGCTAAGGTTCTCAAGTCCGATGAAATCAAACAGTTCATTACCGACACCTACGACGGCGCGGTGATTCCCTTCGAGGATTAAAAACAAGCGGGCAGCAGCGGCGAAACGCGGCTGCCCGCTTCTTCGATACATAGAAAGCGGTGAGAATATGGCGCAAACCTATCTGGAAATCCGAAATCTCAGTAAAACCTTCTCCGCGAAAAATGGAAACGTGGAAGCGCTGAAGGGCGTGTCCCTGTCCATTGAAAAAGGCGAGATCTACGGCGTGATCGGCCTGTCCGGCGCGGGCAAAAGTACGCTGGTGCGATGTATGAACCTGTTGGAGCGGCCTGACAGCGGCGACGTACTGCTGAACGGGGAGAGCCTGCTGGCCCTTAACAAGGAGCAGCTTCGCCTGCGCCGGCAGAAGATCGGCATGATTTTCCAGCATTTTAACCTCCTGGAACAGCAGACGGTGCTGGAAAACGTCTGTTTCCCGCTGGAAATTCGGGGCGTTCCTAAGAAGGAGCGGCGGGAGAAGGCAATGGAGCTGCTGGAAAAAGTGGGGCTGGCAGACAAGGCCAAGGCCTACCCCTCTCAGCTCTCCGGCGGACAGAAGCAGCGGGTGGCCATTGCCCGGGTGCTGGCAAACGAGCCGGATATTTTATTGTGTGACGAGGCCACCAGTGCCCTGGACCCGGAGACCACCCAGACCATTCTGCGTCTGCTGAAAGCCATCCGGGACACCCTCGGCATCACCATCGTGGTCATCACCCACGAAATGCGGGTGATCCAGGAGGTCTGCACAAGAGTTGCTGTTTTGGATGGGGGCGTGGTGCAGGAGGAAGGCAGCGTTGCCGAAATTTTTGACCATCCCAAATCCCGGGCAGCCAAGCGGCTGCTGCTGATGGCAGACGAGGAGGAAGAATATGCTGGATAAAGCCATGATCGAAATGCTCCTGCAGGGCATCTGGGATACCTGCTATATGACAATCGTCTCCACCTTCTTCGGCTACCTTATCGGGCTGCCTCTGGGCATCGCCCTGACCCTGACAGACGAAAACGGAATCACTCCCAATCGGACCATTTATCGGATTCTGGATGTCATCATCAACATCACCCGGAGTATTCCCTTCCTGATCCTGCTGATTCTGGTGATGCCCCTGACGAAAGCCATCGTGGGCAAGACCTACGGCTCCACCGCCACCATCGTGCCCCTGACGCTGGCTGCCGCTCCCTTCATCGGGCGGATGGTGGAGTCCTCCCTGAAAGAGGTGCCCGCCGGGGTCATTGAAGCGGCTCTGAGCATGGGCGCGAAAACCAGAACCATTGTCTGGAAGGTGCTCATTGGCGAAGCCAGAACCTCTTTGCTGGTGAACGCCACCATCGTCCTTGGTACGGTGCTGGGCTACTCCGCCATGGCGGGTGTCATCGGCGGCGGCGGCCTGGGGGACATCGCCATCCGTTACGGCTACTACCGCTATGATACCGGGGTCATGCTGGTGACGCTGGTGTTCATCGTGGCTATCGTGCAGCTGCTGCAGGGCCTGGGTAATCTGGCTGCCCGGAAGATCGACCACAGAAAGTAAGGCGGACTTATGGATTTTGCGGTTATGAAAGCCTACCTGCCCCGTTTTTGGGATGCCTTACTGCTGACCCTGAAAATCGGCTGGCAGGGCGTGGCGCTGGCACTGGTGCTGGGCGTTGCCTGCGCAGTGGTGGTGCATTGGAAAATTCCCGTACTGCGGCAAATTGTCGGCGGGTACATTGAGCTGTTTCGCAATACGCCCCTGCTGGTGCAGCTGTTTTTCATTTATTTTGCCTTGCCGAAAATCGGTATCCGCATTTCGGCGGAAGCCTGCGGCACACTGGGACTGGGCCTGCTGGGCGGGGCATACATGGCGGAGACCTTCCGCAGCGGTCTGGAAAACATTGCCCCCATCCAGACGGAGAGCGCCCAGAGCTTGGGCATGAGCAAAGCACAGGTCTTTGGCTATGTGATCCTCCCCCAGGCAATCTCCTCAAGTGTTCCCGGACTGCTGGCGAATCTGATTTTTTTGCTCAAGGAGACCAGCGTGTTTTCCACCATCAGCCTGATGGATCTGATGTTCACTGCCAAGGATCTGATCGGAATGTACGCCAAGACCATCGAGTGCCTGACGCTTCTGGTGATCTTCTACCTCGTGATGCTGCTCCCTGTGTCGATTCTGGGAAGTATCCTCGAAAGGAGGCTTCGCTATGCAGAGTTTGGGAATTGATGTGCTGTTCAAGGGCACCAATTTTCTGCGGCTGCTGGGCGGCCTGTGGGTGGCGGTGCGCATCAGCCTGATTTCCGTTGCCATCAGCATTCTGCTTGGCATCGTGATGGGGATGCTGATGACCTCCAAAAGCAAGGCTTTGAAAGCGATTTTTCGTACTTATCTGGAAATCGTCCGCATTATGCCCCAGATGGTGCTGCTGTTTGTGGTGTATTTCGGCACCACCCGTGTCTTCGGCTGGAATCTGGATGCGGAGACGGCGGCAATCGTTGTGTTCAGCTTCTGGGGAACGGCAGAAATGGGCGATCTTGTCCGGGGTGCGCTGCAAAGCATCCCCGCCATTCAGTGGGAAAGCGCTCAGGCGCTGGGCATGAACCCGGTTCAGGTGTATACGCTGGTGATCCTGCCCCAAACCGTCCGGCGGCTGATCCCCCTGTCCATCAACCTGATCACGCGGATGGTGAAGACCACCAGTCTGGTCATGATGATCGGCATTGTGGAGGTGCTGAAGGTTGCCCAGCAGATCATTGAGGCCAACCGGCGCACCTCTCCCAACGCCGCCTTCGGGGTCTTCGCGGTGGTATTTTTGCTGTATTTCCTGATTTGCTGGCCCATCAGCCGACTGGCGGGGCACTTAGAGAAAAGGTGGTCATAGCTTTGGAAAATGTACTTCTTAGCGTGCGGCATCTGGAGAAAACCTTCGGAGACCACGCAATTTTTGAGGATTTTAATCTGGATGTTCACAAGGGCGAGGTGGTGGTCATCATCGGCCCCTCCGGCTGTGGAAAGAGCACCCTGCTTCGCTGCCTGAACGGCCTGGAACCCATTCAGGGCGGCGAAATACTGCTGGACGGCGAGCAGGTTTTGCGGGACAGCAAGTCCATCACCCGGATGCGGCAGAAGATCGGCATGGTGTTCCAGAGCTATGAGCTGTTCCCCCACAAGACCATTCTGGATAATATCCTGCTTGCCCCCACGAAGGTGCAGAAGCGCAATCGTGCCGAGGCAGAAAAGGAAGCGCTGGAGCTGCTCCAAAAGGTCGGCCTTGCTGACCGGAAGGACGACTATCCCCGGCAACTGTCCGGCGGACAGAAACAGCGGGTAGCCATCGTCCGTGCACTGTGTATGCACCCGGAAATTCTGCTGCTGGACGAGATCACCGCCGCCCTCGACCCGGAAATGGTGCGGGAGGTGCTGGAAGTTGTTCTGTCCCTTGCGAGAGCGGGCAGCACCATGGTCATCGTGACCCACGAGATGAATTTTGCCCGTGCCATCGCTGACCGAATTTTGTTCATCGAAAACGGGGCAGTGGTGGAGGAGACCACCGACTCAAAAGCCTTTTTCGCAAATCCCACCACGCAGCGGGCTAAGGCTTTCCTCAAGTCCTTTGATTACGAATAACACATCAGGAGAAACGGATTATGGCGAAAAAAGAAAACCGATTTGAAGGTTACGATATCACAACCCAGGCGGTGCATACCGGCTCCGGGTATGACGCGGAAACCGGGGCTGTCCGGCGTCCGCTCCACATGGCCAACAGCTACAAGCTGCCGGACGACCTGTCCAAAGTAAACTATTCCTCCACGGACCTGCTGATGTACGCCAGAAACGGCAACCCCAACCAGCATTGGCTGGAGGAAAAGGTCGCCGCGCTCCATGAAGCGGATGACGCGATCGTTTTGGGCAGCGGCGTTGCCGCCCTCCACGCCCTATTCTGGACGCTGCTCAAATCCGGGGATCGGGTGGTATATCCCAAGGTCAGCTATATGGCGGTTTATCGGATGTTCCACGAGCTGTTCAATCAGAAATTCGGCGTGGAGACGGTGATGGTGGATATGACGGATCTGGACGCTGTTCGGCAGGCCATTACCCCCGGCACCAGACTGGTGCACATTGAAACGCCGGACAATCCCACCATCGGCGTGACGGATATCGCGGCCATCGCGGAAATCGCCCATGAAAACGGGGCACTCCTGTCGGTGGACAATACCTTTGCCTCTCCCTATAACCAGAAGCCCCTTCAGCTGGGAGCGGACTTTGTGGTGGAGGCCCTGACAAAGTTCATCAATGGACACGGTGACGCCCAGGGAGGTGCCATTATTTCCAACGATCTTGCCACCATGGACCGCATTCGCTATGAGGCGCAGGTCAATGTAGGCTCTGTTATCAGCCCCTTCAACGCATGGCAGATTTTCCGGGGCTGCGTGACCTTCCCCCTGCGGATGGAGCGCATCAATGCATCCACGCTGAAAATCGCACAGTGGCTGGAAACGCGCAGCTCTGTCACCTTTGTCTCCTATCCGGGACTGGAAAGTAACCCCGGTCATGAACTGGCAAAGAAGCAGATGACGAAGGGCTTTGGCGGTGTCATTTCTTTCGGACTGGATACCGATGATAAAACGGTGGAGCGTTTTTGCGCGGCATTGAAGGTCGTGACCTTTGCCGTCTCGCTGGGTCATGATGAAAGCCTGATTTTCCCTCAGCCCAGCTATGACGAACGGATCCATCTTTACCCGGCTCAATTCCAAAAGGGCTTCATTCGTTTCAGTGTCGGTCTGGAAGATCCGGAGGATATTATTCAAGACCTCGATCAGGCGCTTTGCGCTGTGGGGCTGTAACAGGAGAAATATAGAATGTTGAATCAGTTTTCCAGAACGGAACTGTTATTTGGAAAGGAAGCTATGGAATGTCTCGCGGCGTCCCGTGTGGCGGTGTTTGGCATCGGCGGTGTGGGCGGGTACGTCTGCGAAGCGCTGGTGCGCAGCGGCATTGGCGCCATTGATCTGGTTGACGATGACCGCGTGTGCCTGACCAATCTGAACCGGCAGATCATCGCCACACGGAAAACCGTGGGGCGGTTAAAGGCAGAGGTCATGAAGGAGCGGATTCTGGAGATCAACCCCAATGTGAACGTACAGGTGCACACCTGTTTCTTCCTGCCGGAAAACGCGGACACCTTTTCCTTTGCGGATTATGACTATGTTGTGGATGCCGTTGACACGGTTTCCGCCAAGCTGGCGCTGGTGGAAAGATGCGCCCAGACCCAGACACCCATCATCAGCTGTATGGGAGCTGGCAACAAGCTGGATCCTACCGCCTTTCGGGTTGCGGATATTTACCGAACCAGAGTTGACCCGCTGGCCCGGGTGATGCGCCGGGAGCTGAAAAAGCGAGGCATCCGAAAATTGAAGGTGGTCTATTCCGAGGAACAGCCCATTCGGCCCGTAGAAGATATGGCCATCAGCTGCCGTGCCCACTGCATCTGCCCGCCGGGAACCAAACGCCACTGCACCGACCGCCGGGACATTCCCGGAAGCAACGCCTTTGTGCCTGCGGTGGCCGGACTGATCATCGCGGGAGAGGTCATCAAGGATCTGAGCAAAGAGAGGAATCAACATGGATAATCAGCCATCCCAAGCCCAACTTTCGAAATATAGCCGTCTGATCGAATATCTGAAAAGTCTGGAAAGTGTGGCCGTGGCCTTTTCCAGCGGTGTAGATTCCACTTTCCTGCTGTATGCGGCGAAAGCGGCGCTGGGCAGCAATGTGATCGCTGTTACCGCAAAGTCCTGTTCCTTCCCCCAGCGGGAGCTGAATGAGGCAAAGGCATTTTGCGAAGAAGAAGGCATCCGGCATTTCATCTGCGAGTCTGAGGAATTGGAAATTGAGGGGTTCGCCCAGAATCCCACCAACCGCTGCTATCTTTGCAAGCATGAGCTGTTTGAGAAGATCCAGAAAATCGCGGCATCAGAGGGCATGGCAGCCATTGCGGAAGGTTCCAATACGGATGACAACGGTGACTACCGTCCCGGATTGCAGGCGGTGGCGGAGCTGGGTGTGAAAAGCCCGCTGCGCTGCGCAGAGCTGTCCAAAGCGGATATTCGGGCGCTATCCCGGCACTTTGGCCTGCCCACATGGAATAAGCAGTCCTTTGCCTGCCTGTCCTCCCGGTTCGTGTATGGGGAGACCATCTCGGCGGAGAAGCTGGGCATGGTGGACAAGGCGGAGCAGCTTCTGCTGGATATGGGCTTTCATCAGGTTCGCGTTAGAATTCACGGCAGCCTTGCCCGCATCGAGGTAATGCCCGAGGAATTTCCGAAGCTGATACAGGAAGAAAACCGTGTCAAAATTACGGCTGCGTTCCGCGGATACGGTTTTTCCTATGTGACGATGGACTTGACCGGCTATCGGACCGGCAGCATGAATGAAGTCCTGAAGGGATTGTGACAATGCGCATTAACGAGCAATACCATGATTTGGAACCCATGCGAAGGGTAAGCTATACCCTGATTAACAGAGACCATACCACCCGTACCTGTGAAACCCCCATTTTGAACGAACATATCATGGATGTTTATTTGAATGACCGCCTTACGATGAAGCTTGTGTGCCTGCCGCAGCATCTGACGGAATTGGTGCTGGGCAGATTACGCACGGAAAATGTCATTCACAGCGTCCAGGATGTGGATATGATCTATATCTGCGAATATGGCAAACGTGCCCGGGTCTACCTGAACAGGGAGGCTCTTGAAACAGAGGGACCCTTTGTGGAGACAACTCCCACCTGCTGTACCGGGAACCACATTCTCAACGACTATTTTCTGGATCATTCAGACCCCCAGCCCATCCCGCCGTTTGCGTGGCATACGGACTGGGTATTCGATCTTGCGGATCGCTTTGCGGCCGGAATGCCGCTGCACTCCGAAACCTGGGCCACACACAGCTGCTTTCTTTCCCGGGGCGGAGAAGTACTATTTTCCTGTGAGGACATCGGCAGGCACAACGCTCTGGATAAGGCAATTGGCTTCGCTCTCAGAAACGACATTCCTTTGGGGGAGTGCATCGTCTATTCCAGCGGGCGGATTCCCACAGACATGGTTATGAAAGCCCTTCGCGCGGGGATCCCAGTCCTGGCAAGCAAAGCAGCGCCCACCGAGCAGGCGAGCCTGCTGGCGCAGGAGTATGGCCTGACGTTAGTCTGCTCCGCCAGGCGGGACAGTATGCGGCAGTACACCGGCACACCGCCCGTTGACTAATACTATTACCTGATAAAACCATTTGGTTTTATCAGGTAGACACCGCCTT
>JAUNSH010000038.1 GCA_030539285.1 Eubacteriales bacterium | reverse complement strand
CACCGGTCGTCTGATTATCTCCGCCGCTGGGCGTCTGATTGTCTCCACCGCCGAGCGGATTGCTGCCATCGTCCTGGGCATTTTGGTCTTTAGTCCCGCTGCCAGAGTCATCTTCCGGCATCGCAGAGGCGCTGCTATCTACATTCTCCGTATTCTGAATCTGAAAATCCACAGCAGTAGCATACAGATATTTCAGAAGGGAATTGTCCAGCGGTTTATCCGCACTGACCCAAACCACCAATGGCTTTTCTTCACTGCTTCCGTCATATTTCAAATCTGGATGTATCTCATATTTTTTCTCGCTGATCTCTCTGCCATAATCCGTACTCACCGAAGGGAAATCAAAATCCACATCCCCCATGGGTTCCAGTTGGTTGATCCGGGCCAGCTCCTCCTGAGCCTCCTTGACCTGCAAATTGGCCTTTTCCACATCCAGCCGTTTGCGTTCCAGCTCCAGCTCCGACAGGGTGGTGTCGTAGGTCATGAGTACGTCGCCCTTTTTTACCGTGTCGCCCTCGCTTACAAGCACCTCGGTGATGGTCTGGGTGTCGGAGAGGAACACGGTCTGGATGCGGTCGGTGGTGACGGGGCCGTAGCTTTCCTGATTGTCGCCCCAGAATTCCGTCATGCCCACCATGGGGAAGGGGTACACCCCCACCGGCTCCCCCCGGCCCCGCAGGCCGGAGACGATCCCCGCCACGATCGCAACTGCCGCAGCCCCCGCACTGACGGAGATCACGGTTTTTTTCGCCTTACTGTTCAGCTTTTTCATCCTTTTCCTCCTGAGTCCGCAGCTCGCCGTCCAAAATGCGGTAGGTCTTGTCCGCGCAGGCGGCGATGGAGGGTTCGTGGGTGATCATGATGATGGTCATGCCCTCGCCGCTGAGGCGGCGGAAAATTTCCATGATCTGATTGCCCGCCTTGGTGTCCAGCGCGCCGGTAGGCTCGTCCGCCAGCAGCAGCTGGGGACTTCCCACGATGGCCCGGGCAATGGCTACCCGCTGGCACTGGCCGCCGGAGAGCTGGTTGGGCAGGAAATGGATCCGCTCCCCCAGTCCCACGGCCTTCAGCGCTTCCTCCGCCCGTGCCCGCCGCTCCTTTAACGGCACATCGGCATAGAGAAGGGGCAGGGCCACGTTGTCCAGAGCGTCCATTTTGGGAAGCAGGTGGAAGGACTGGAAGACAAAGCCGATGTGCTTGTTGCGCACCTCCGCAAGGTCATCATCAGATAGATCCTTCAAGTCCCGGCCCTCCAGGCAATAGCTGCCGGAGGTGGGCACATCCAGACAGCCGATGATATTCATTAAAGTGGTCTTGCCGGAGCCGGAGGGGCCCATGATGGCAAGGTAGTCTCCCTTTTCCACAGTGAGATTGATATTTTTCAGCACCCGCACAGGCTCCCGGCCCTGCTGGTAGTCCTTGCAGATGTCCCTCAGTTCCAGAATGGGCATCACATCCCACCGCCTTCCTCCATGACCCCCTCCGTCTCGGCGGTGGGCTGGTCGTGGGTGGTGGGAGCGCCGCTCTGGCACAGCTCTGGGTCGGGGTAGGCGATGTAGTCCTCCAAAGAAAGTCCATCCGTGATCTTCTGTACGTCGGTCATGGGGTCATAGTCCCCCAAAGTGACCGCACGCTTTTCCAGCTTGCCGCTCCTTTCCGCCCAGACGTAGGCAGAGCCGTCTTCGTTATAGCACAGGAACGCGCCGCTGATTCCAACGCCGGGAGCATCCTCCCCGGTGTCCAGCTCGATATACAGGTGCTGGCCCAGCATCAGGCCATCGGTGGAATCCAGCGCCACGTAGAAGGGGTACTTGCTGGCGGAAGTCATTTCATCGCTGGACATGCCGTAGTAGCGGTCTGTGTCGCTTCCTTGAGAGGGGTTTTCATAGTCCACCAGCGTGACAGTGCCCATCCAGACGGCACTTTCATCGGTACGGGCCACCAGCTTTACCCGGTCGCCCTCCTTCAGGCTGCCCCGCTGCAATTCGCCAAGCACGCCCTTGACCCGGTAGGAGCCGGACTGCTGGATGGTGATGTAGGCGGCGGGCTTGCCGTCGGAGCCGGTGGTGTCGTTTTCGTTGATCTTCTGCACCCGTCCGATGATGGGGGACACCACGGTGGAATTATCCAGCAGCTCCTGGGCCTTTTTAACTTCCTCCTCCTTGGTTTTCAGCTTCAGCTCCGCTTCCTTCTGGTCCACCTGCGCGGACTGAATTTCCACGGTGTATTGCAGCTTGGCGGTGCCGGACAGGCCGCTGCGCTCCCGCTCCAGCGTGGCAATTTTCTCCTTTGTGGTTTCAATGCTGCTCTTCAGCTGCTCCAGCTCCAGATTTTTCTTGTCCAGATTCAGCTGTAATTCCTCGGTGTCGTAGCTGAAAAGGGCCTGTCCCTCCGTTACGTCGTCGCCCTCCTTGACAAGAAGCTCCTGGATCGTCTTCTCGGCGTCACGGGTGACCTCCGCCGTGTGCTCGGACACAACCAGTCCCAGAAAGCGGTTGCCGGGGGCAATGCCGCCCATAGCCGCCAGCCGTTCCACCGACTGCACATACACCGCCGTGCCGCTGCCGCCGCAGGCGGAAAGCATCAGGCAAAGCACCAGCGCCGCCGCAAGTTTCCGTTTCATATCCGTTATCCTCCACAACTCCATCATGATTAACTGTACTAACTGTATGATATTATACGTACTTTTTCTGTCGGAATCAACCGGGGGATGTTTAAGGTTTATTTAAGGATTGCTGAAAGATTTCTTGCGGAAACAAAAAACCTTCCCCCGAAGGGGAAGGCCAGACTGTTAAAAAAGAAACCCCGTAGGGGGCGATGCCCACATCGCCCCTTTGTATATGTTACGAATTCGCCGAAAACGGTCTATCATCACCTGCTTGCACTGCGGGCCGATGTGGGCATCGGCCCCTACGGTGAGGAAACTATGGGTTTATCGACACACTGACCCTTCCCAAAAGGGAAGGTCAAGCGTCTCACCGTAAGAGGCGGTGTCCTTGCCGCCCCCCTATGGCTTGCTTTACTCAACAGTGACGCTCTTTGCCAGATTTCTGGGCTTATCCACGTCCAGACCCTTGGCGACGCTGACGTAGTAGCCCATGAGCTGCAGGGGCACCACAGCAAGGCTGCCCACAAAGTGCTCGTCAACTCTCGGCACGTAAACGGTGAAGTCCACGTGATCCTCGGTCTCGTACTTGCCGTAGGTGGTCAGGCCCATGAGGTAGGCTCCCCGGCTCTTGCACTCCACCATGTTGCTGACGGTCTTCTCATACAGGCCGCTCTGGGTCAGCACGCCGATGACCAGCGTTCCCGGCTCGATCAGGCTGATGGTGCCGTGCTTCAGTTCCCCGGCGGCGTAGGCCTCGGAGTGCACGTAGGAGATCTCCTTCAATTTGAGACTGCCCTCTAAGCACACTGCGTAGTCCACGCCCCGGCCGATGAAGAACACATCATGGGCATTGGCGTACTTGGCGGCAAACCACTGGATGCGCTCCTTGTCCTCCAAAACCTTTTCGATTTTTCCCGGGATCGTCTCCAATTCCGTCAGATAGTAGCTGTATTTTTCTGCATCAATGGTGCCCCGGGCCATGGCGAACTGCACCGCGAGACAGTACATAGCCATGAGCTGAGCGCTGTAGGCCTTGGTGGTGGCAACGGAAATTTCCGGGCCTGCCAGAGTATAGAATACCTTGTCGGCCTCCCGGGCGATGGAACTGCCCACCACGTTGACCACGGCCAGTGTGCGCACGCCCTTTTCCTTGGCCATCCGCAGGGCCGCCAGGGTATCCGCCGTCTCGCCGGACTGGCTGATGACGATGACCAGCGCGTTCTTGTCCAGGGGCGGTTTGCGGTAGCGGAACTCCGACGCCAGCTCCACCCGGACAGGGATACCCGCCAGGTCCTCGATGACGTATTGCGCCGCCATGCCCACGTGCCAGGCAGAGCCGCAGGCGGCAATGACGATCTGGCTGGTTTCCTTCATTTCCCCGTCGGTCAGGCCCACTTCGCTCAGGTCGATGGCCCCGTCCTTGATGACGGAATGGAGGGTGTCCGCCACGGCCTTGGGCTGCTCGTGGATCTCCTTCATCATGAAGTGCTCGAAGCCCGCCTTCTCCGCCGCTTCGGCGTCCCAGTCGATGCGGGCAGGCTCCTTCTGAATTTCGTCGCCGTTCAGGTTGTAGAAATGGGCCTCGCCGGGCAGCAGCCGGGCGAATTCGTGATTTCCGATGTAATAGACCTGCCGGGTGTACTTCAAAATCGCCGGCACGTCGGATGCCACATAAGTCTCCCCGTCGGTGATGCCGATGATCATGGGGCTTTCCTTCCGAGCCACCCAAATTTCGCCGGGATAGTCCTTGAACATCAGCTCCAACGCGTAGGAGCCGCGGACGCGCACCATGGTCTTGGCGATGGCGTCGATGGGGCCGATCTTGTACTTCTTATAATAGTAGTCCACCAGCTTGACCACCACCTCGGTGTCGGTCTGGCTGTAGAACTGGTAGCCGTGCTTGAGAAGCTTTTCCTTCAGCTCGGCGTAGTTTTCGATGATGCCGTTGTGGACACCTACCACCTCAGATTCCACACTGCCGGAAGCGGAGCCGGTGCAGTTGCCGGAGACGTGGGGATGGGCGTTGACCTGAGAGGGTACGCCGTGAGTGGCCCAGCGGGTGTGGCCGATGCCGCAGGTGCCGGGCAGGGCACGGCCGTCGTCGGTCTTCTCCGCCAGATTTTTGAGCCTTCCTGTGGCCTTCACCACCTCGGCAAGCTGACTGCCGTCCCGGACCGCCAGTCCGGCGGAGTCATAGCCCCGGTATTCCAGCTTGCTCAGGCCGTCCAGCAGAATGGGCGCCGCCTGTTTTGCTCCCGTATAACCTACAATGCCACACATAGATAGCCTCTTTCCCGGCCCGCATTCAGGCCGTTTCAAAAATCTTGTGGTACATTATAGCAAAGGCAAAGCGATTTTGCAACAATTTTCATCGATTCCTGCAAATCAGAGTGTTTCCAGCATCCGGGCCGCCCGCAGAATGCCGTGGGCGGAGCTGTTGCAGCAGATCTCATTGCGCATCACCATGTCCACGGCTTTGGAAAGGGGCACCAGCTCCACCGTCAGCTCCTCGGTTTCATCCAGATGCTGCCCCGCCACCTTCCGGCAGTCCCGGGCCAGAAAAATGTGCATATAATTTGTCATTTTCGCGGAACTTTCCACCGTAGGCCCCAGATATTCCCAATGATCGGAGACATAACCGGTTTCCTCCAAAAGCTCCCGCTCCGCAACAGTGAGCGGGTCATCTTCCCCGTCATTGAAGGCTCCTGCCGGAATTTCCAGCAGCTCCCGGTCATAGCAGTAGCGGTACTCCCGCTTCAAGATCACATTTCCTTCTCCGTCCAGTGCTACGATGGCGGAGGCATCCCGGATGGTGATGGCGTAAAAATCCTCAATTTTCGCACCGTTGGGCAAGGCAACCGCGTCCCGCCGCACCTTCACCCAGGGGGTGTCCAGCACGATTTCCGACGTTTCTGTTTTCCAGCGTTCCATATTTCCTTTTCCTCCCTTTATCGTAGGGCTTATGTCATAACTCCGCTCTGCAAAGCATTTTTTAGAAATTGGCGTAAATAAAGGCGGAATTGCCGCAGTACATCAGCATAGCGATCAGGAAAACCCATACGCACAGCGTCAGCTTTCCGCTGAATTTGTCCAGCTTCAGCGCGTATTCCGGGGCGCTGCCGCCCCAGCGGAACCGGGCGTACAGGTGGGTCAGGGAGATGACCAACCCGTATACTACGACGAATACATTTACATAACATACGCCCATTCCCCGGAACAGCCCCCGGAAAACTTCCATGGCCTGGGCCATGGTCTCCGCCCGGAAGATCACCCAGCCCACCGACACGAACAGACAGTTTGCGGCAGTACACAGGGCTGCCTTCCAGGGGGTCTTTTGCCCTACCCGCTTTCCGAACAGCCGGTGGACAACGCAGCCGGCGCCGTGATACGCACCCCACACGAGGTAAGTCCCGTTGGCCCCGTGCCACAGGCCGCTGAGCAGCATGGTAAGGAACAGGTTGACATAAGTTTTGAACTTGCCCCGGCGGCTGCCGCCCAGGGGGATGTACACATAGTCCCGGAACCAGCTGGACAGACTGATGTGCCAGCGCCGCCAGAAATCCGAGGAATTCTCCGCCAGATACGGCATATTGAAATTTTTGCCAAGATCAAAGTCCCAGACGGTGGCAATGCCAATGGCCATGTCGGAATAACCGGAAAAGTCGCAGTAAATTTGCAGCGAATAGCCGATGACCGCCATGGCGATGCTCAGGCCATTATAAGCCGCCGGGGCGGCGAACACCGCGTTCACCGCCACGCCGATGCGGTCGGCAAAGACCACCTTCTTGGTCAGACCCGTCAGAAAGCGGGTAATGCCAAGATACACATTGTCCTTTTTTACCCGGTGGAGCCGCTCCAGCTGGGGCAGGAAGTCGTGGGCCTTGACAATAGGGCCGGAGGTGATCTGGGGGAAGAAGGAAATGTAGGCCGCCAGCTTGACAAAGTCCCTTTCCGCCGGGACCGTTCCCTTTTTCACATCCAGCAGGTAGCTCATGGCCTGAAACAGGTAGAAGGAAATGCCTAGTGGCAGAATGATGTTCAGGGTCCCCGCTTCCAGCCCAAAGGCCCCTGCGAAGGAGGACACAAAAAAGTTATAATATTTGCAGAAGCCCAGCAATGCCAGGCAGGCAGTCACGCCCAGGTAAATAAAGGCAGGCTTTGCGTTCCTCTCAAACAGCCGCCCAGCGGCATAGCACGCCCCGATGACCCCCAGCAGGAGCAGCAGGAAGCGCACGTCCCAGTAGGCGTAGAACACAGCATTCGCCAGCAGGAACACCCACCGTTGGGCCTTTGGGGTTTTTGCCAGCTGCACCAGAGCGGTGGCCGCCAGAAAAAACAGCAGAAAATTCACGGAATAAAAGCTCATGAGCGCAGTTCCTCCAAATAGGAAATGATCTCCTCCGCCAGGATCTCATGCCCCAGCGCGTTCAAATGACCGCTGCCGGGGGTGGTGTTGGCGAAGCCGTAGGGCAGCTTTCTCTGCGTGTCATACAGGTTTTGGAAGCGCTCTCCCGTATCGATCACATCGATGCCGTTCCTTTCGCACACCTTACAGAAAATTTTCCAAGTATCGCTGTAGCCCAGCTTCAGGGTGCCGTCTGACTGGATCTCTGTGGAAGGATGGTAGACGAAAGCGATGGGGCCGTCAAATTCGGAACGGATCAGAGCCAGGGCCGCGTCCAGCTCTGTTTCGTAGTCATAGGGACCTTCGTTCCCTTCCGCCGCCTGCGCCCGCAGGGTCTGCATGTTCTTTTTCAGCAGGCTCAGCAGGGGAAACCCCTCCTTCACCGCCAGGCGCAGCCTGCCCAACCCGCTCAGCGCTTCAAAATCCCCGCCGCTTGGGTCGTAGACCACCTGATTCCGGCTGCTGCGCAGCTCCTGTGGGCTGACATCCGTGGAGCTGATCTCCATGGTGATGGCCCCGGCATTGGGGAAGGCGCTGACCGCCGCCAGAAAATATTGGATCTGTCCGGGCAGGAAATGCCCGTCGCTGGCAATGTTATAGGCGGTCAGAAGCCCGCTGTCCCCGGAAAAATAGTCGTTTACCAGTGAGCTGTACCGCCGCGGCGGCGAGACCTCCTTGCCCTGGGTATGGGACGCGCCCATCATCAGCACGTACCGGTCCGCCAGAGCACCGGCGGGATTGAGATAGCCGTTGTCATCCACTTTGGAAATGCCGAATCCCTCCGTCCCATGGACGATCACCGCGCCGGGACGCCACACCGATGCCGACGCGCCCCGGGGCGTATCCAGCCACCCGGGCTGACGCTCATAGAAAAAGCAAAGGGCGTTCACAAGGAAAGATCCCGCCAGCAGCGCCAGTACCCACTGAAGCGCCTGCTTTCTTCCGTTTTTCTTCACGTCACGACCTCCCGCCTTTTATTTTCGAAAATTATAGCAGATTTTCGGCAAAAAGACAACCGTTATGGAGTTAGGAGTGTGGAGTTTGAAGTGAGAAGTTATGGTTTCACTTCACACTCAAAAAAGACCCTCCCCTTTCGGGGAAGGCCGTTTTGCTAAAAGTCCATATTGGCGTAGACCAATTCCATGCGTTCATCGGGGAACCGTTCGTCCAGCAGCGCTTCCAAAGAGTTGCTGGGGGCTTCGCCCGCCACCCGCTCCGACCAGCGGTCCACCGCCAGCAGAGACACGATGCCGTTGAGGATCAGGAATACCGTGGCGGCTATGGTGAGAATTTTGCCGATTTTGTTGGGAAGCTTCAAAATCAGCTGGGCCATTCTGGGATACAGGTCCTTGATCCAGAGCACGCCCAGAACCCCCCAGAACACACTGTACAGCAGGCACACCCGGCCATTCAGGTTGAAGGGCATATTGCTGTAGTCCCAGGACCGGGAGCAGAACAGCATTTCCTGTCCCCAGGAACACAGGTACTCCACCACCGTGCCCACCAGCATGCCGCCCAGAAAGGAGATCCAGCCGCTGCGGTTGCGGAACCGGTACAGGCACACCGTCAGCGCCACCGCGCCCGCGCCGTAGAGCAGGTTGAAGGGGCCGTAGACCAGCCCGGAGCGGCTCTCCAGGTAGCCGTTTCGGATCAGACACCACAGCAGCTCCACGATCACGCCCGCAAAGCTGCCGATAAACAGGATCAGCAGCAGTTTGTAGATGCCCAGTCCCCGGGCAAAGTGGTCGCCCTCCCGTTCCTCCAGATCAATGGTGCCGTTGGCGGGGGCCGCCGAAATCAGCTTGCGCTTGCGCCGCTGCTGGCGGGTGTCCCGGCACCGGGCGCTGAGTTCGTCGCTGACGGAAAAGACCTGAGAGCTGGCCTTTGCCAGCATTCCGGCAGTTTCCCTCAATTCTTCCGCCATTTCTCCGAAGGTTTCCAGATTTTCTGTTTCAGGGATCTGGGCGTAGACCTCCTGAATGCTCTGCTCCAGACGCTCTGCCGCGTCCAGCGTCTCCTGTCCCAGCTGTTCCAGCTCGGACGCATATTTCTCGCTTACCGCATCCATGGCGCAGGCACCTCCACTTCTTTTTATACGGCACCAGTCTAGTCATTGGATTTCAACAAAGTGTGAACGCGGTGTCAAATTTTAGTAAAAGACGTACTTTCAGTGAGGAGTGTGGAGTGAGAAGTGTTTAACTTCTGACTCCTAACTTTCCTCAAAAGTCCGGGATGAACCCGGCATCTGCCGCCTCAGCCTCCTGCGTAAAGCCCTCCAAATGATTCAGGTACATCCAGCTGAGTACCGCTTCGTATTCGTCCTCTTTGACCCGGCGGTCAAAGGGCGCGGCAAGGCCGCCCATGGGGGTGTACTGCCGCATCAGGCTCACCAGGACCTCTCCGGGGGCGAAATTCTCCCCGATCCAGTCCAGCACCCGCAGGGAATTGTCCACCTGCCCCGGCAGGATCAGGTGCCGGATAATGGTGCCCCGCACCATTTTTTCCCCGTCCCATTGGGGCCGCCCCGTCTGGCGGACCATTTCCCGGATGGCTTCACAAGCCGTGGGAAAGTAGTCCGCCGCCCCGGACAGCTCCGCGGCAAGGGATCCATCTGCATATTTCAGGTCGGGCAGGTAAATGTCGATTTTCCCCTCCAATTGGCACAGGGTCTCCGCCCGTTCGTAGCCGCCGCAGTTGTACACCACCGGAACCGGAAGCTTTGGGGTCAGGGCGGGCAGAATGGTGGGAAGATAGTGGGTGGGGGTCACGAGGTCGATATTTTCCGCGCCCTGAGCGATCAAATCCTCAAATATCCGCCGCAGCCCCACGCTGTCCGTGGGAACGCCCACCGGCCCGCCGCTGATAGCGGCGTTCTGGCAATATTGGCAGCCCAATGTGCAGCCGCCAAAAAACACCGCACCGCTGCCGCCGCTCCCGGCAAGGGCGGGTTCCTCCCATTTATGGAGCATGGTTTTTGCAATCAAAGCCGTATCCGGGCAGCCGCAGAAGCCCGCTTCCCCGGCGGTCCGGTCTACACCGCACCTTCTGGGGCACAGCTCACAGTGAGAATAGTCCATGAAAATCACTTCCTTTGGCAGTATGATACCAGTTTTTGCGGTTTTTCTCAACCCCCCGGTTTACCTTTCGAGGGTTTTGTGGTAAACTGAAATATTATAAATAAAAAGCCTTCCCCTCTGGGGAAGGCTTTGGAGGGAGAATATTATGGAAATCCGCAAAGCCACCGCCCGGGAGATTCCCGGCATGATCGATCTGCTGCTTCAGGTGGGAGAAGTCCACCACAAGATCCGCCCCGACCTCTTCCGTTCCGGGGCACAGAAATACGATGAAAAAGCCTTGGAAGAATTGCTGAAAGACCCGGACCGGCCCATTTTCGCGGCTGTCGAGGACGGAAAACTGCTGGGCTACTGCTTCTGCATCATTGAGCTCACCAAGGATAACCCGGTGCTGATGGATCAGAAGAGCCTGTATATCGACGACCTGTGCGTGGACGAAAACGCCCGGGGCAAGCACGTAGGCTCCGCTCTCTACGACTACGCCTTGCGTTACGCCAAGGAGATCGGCTGCGACACCCTGACCCTCAACGTCTGGTGCGGCAACGACAGCGCCATGGCGTTCTATGAAAGCCGGGGGCTGAAACCCCGGAACATCCACATGGAGGCAAAGCTGTAATGCTGGTCAAGAACCAAATTTACGAAGCCGTCGTCACCGACTACACCGCCGAGGGGCAGGGGGTAGCCCATGTGGAGGGCTGCGCCGTGTTCCTGCCCAACGCCATCGCCGGGGAGCGGGTACACCTGCGCATCGAAAAGGTCCAGAAGACCTGGGCGGCGGGAAAAATCGTGGAGATTCTCGAAAAATCCCCCCACCGTTGCAGCCGGGAATGCCCCGTGGCCAAGCTCTGCGGCGGCTGCGATTTCTGGCACATGGACTATGAAGAAGAAACCCGGCTGAAAGCGGAGCGGGTGAAGACCTGCCTGAACCGTCTTGGCGGCGAAAATCTCACGGAGGTGCCCATTCTGGCCGCCCCGGACTGCCGCGGCTACCGGAACAAGGCCCAATACCCTGTCGCCGCGAAAAAGGGCCGGGCCTACGCCGGTTTCTTCCGGGCGGGCACCCACGACGTGGTGGAAAACCGGCGGTGCCTGATCCTGCCGGAGGAAAGTGATGCCGTCAAGGACGCGGTCATAGATTATGTCAATCAGTTCCGGGTTTCCGTCTACGATGAAGCCACCCATAAAGGTCTTCTGCGGCACATCTACGTCCGCCGGGGGGCTGTAAGTAAACAAATCTTAGTCTGTCTCGTATGCAACGGGGAAAAGCTGCCGAAAGTGGACGCTCTGCTTTCCCGGCTCCAAAAGATCCCCGGCTTTACCACATTGGTGCTCAGCGTCAACACGAAAAAGGGCAACGCTGTGCTGGGAGACAAATTCGTGACCCTCTACGGCCCCGGATATATCGAGGACACCCTGTGCGGCCTGAATTTCCGGCTGTCGCCCCGGTCATTCTATCAGGTGAACCACCATCAGGCCCAGCGGCTCTACGAGACCGCCATCGAAAAGGCGGGCATCACGAAAAACGACACCGTGCTCGACCTGTACTGCGGCGTGGGCACCATCACCCTGGCCATGGCCTCCGCCGCCGGGAAGGTCATCGGCGTGGAGGTCATTCCCCAAGCCGTGGAAGACGCCTGGGACAACGCCAAGCGAAACGGCATCGAAAACGCGGAATTCTTCTGCGGCGACGCGGGACAGGCGGCGCTTGAATTGGAGAAAAACGGCGTCCGCCCGGATGTGGTGGTGGTAGACCCGCCCCGGAAGGGCCTGAACGCCGACACCATTGAGGCCCTATCCCGCATGTCCCCCCGGCGCATCGTCTACGTCTCCTGCGACCCAGCCACCCTGGCCCGGGACGTGGCCCTGCTTAAGGAACGGGGCTACCGCCTGACCTCCACCGCCGCGGCTGATCTCTTCCCAAGATGCGCTCATGTGGAAACGGTATGTCTTTTGTCCAAACTAAAATCAACTCAGCATATTGAAGTTGAGCTGGATATGGACGAGCTGGATTTGACCGATGCGGAGAAGAAGGCTACCTATCAAGAGATTAAGGATTATGTGCTGGAGCATAGCGGCTTGAAAGTCAGCAATTTGTATATCGCACAGGTGAAAAAGAAGTGCGGTATTATTGAGCGTGAGAATTATAATAAACCGAAGTCAGAGGACGCAAAACAGCCCCAATGTCCGCCGGATAAAGAAAAAGCAATCAAGGAGGCATTGAAGCACTTCGGAATGATTTAAGGAGGGCGGATATGACGCATTTGATTTCTTGCGAGTTCAACATGGATACTGCCTGTGTGGAGCTGAAATTTGCTGATGGCCGCATGATTTCCATTGACACGATCGCCGTGGAGAACGAGGTCGCCGACAATATGTATCAGCGGTCGGAATTGGATTATCTGATCTACAATGCGCCGTTGGAATATGCAGACCTTATTTTGAACGGCGATCCTGAAACATATCTCAAAAGCGTTACCGAATATAAGCCACTTGGCTAATTCTATATCCCTCTGTGTTGCTTGAATAATACAGAGGGATTGTTTTTTAACTATAATCCGCAAGAAGTTGCGAATTATAGTTAAGAATTTCGTGAATCATATTGAAATTTTGGTGTTTTCAGTCTATAATATATCAAAGCGTATTATTGACAGGAGTGTGCGTATGGGAATTAGCTATAAAAAGCTGTGGATATTGCTCATTGAAAAGGAAATCTCCCCTGCTACGTTAAGAAAAGATTTGAACATTGCTACGGGCACAATGACGAAATTGCGGCGTAATGAAGAAGTGGCGCTATCTGTTCTTTTGCGTATATGCGAGTATTTAGATTGCAATATTGGTGATGTCTGTGACGCTGTACGAACAGATGTCAAGGAGGACATATAATGGCTTACTGTGCAAATTGTGGAACGGAATTACAAGAAGGATATGAGTTTTGTCCCGAATGTGGGCAGGCAGTATCCAATAATTCAACGAGTGCATATAACGGGAAATTTAAGACTTGTAAGAATTGTGGAGAACAAATGCCAGAAGACGCATTTTACTGTTTGGGTTGCGGGATGACATTTGATGCCCAAGAAATAGAGTTTGATGACGTAAAAAGCCGGGTGCTCAATACAGGAAAACCACAAAAACGAGTGGTAGATACCTCTGTAGGGGTTTGGAAAAATAAATGGGTGTCATTGATTTTGTGTATCTTTTTCGGTGTGTTTGGCATTCATCGTTTTTATGAGGAAAAGAAAATTACTGGATTTATATATCTATTTACATTCGGACTTTTTGGCTTGGGATGGTTTTTCGATATCATCCTTCTTGCTACAAAAACAAATCCATATCGGGTAAAATGAGTGTGAGGTGAGGACATATGGCATATTGTGTAAATTGCGGAACGGAGATAGTCTCAAATGCGAAATTCTGTCAGAAGTGCGGGCACCCAACAGGCGCACAGAATGACACTTCGACACGAAAACAAGAGTTTGCCGGAAAAATATATAAATGTCCAAATTGCGGCGAAGTGCTAAAAGCATTCGAGATCAATTGTCCTGCCTGTGGACACGAATTAAGAGGTACAAAAGCTTCAAGTGCCGTAAAAGAATTCGCATTGAAACTTGAAGCTATCGAATCAAGACGTGAATATGAGAAACCTCGTGGTCTATTTGCGGCGGCGGAAGCACAGCAGAGAGTATCCAAAACGGACGAACAGAAAATTAGCCTAATTAAGAACTTTTCTGTCCCTAATTCAAAAGAAGATATGCTGGAGTTTATGATTCTTGCAACTTCCAACATGAATATGAATGCCTATGATTCTGCAAATACTGCAACAACTAAGGCTGAAAAGGAAATCAATGCGGCTTGGTTTTCTAAGGTGCAGCAGGTGTATGAAAAAGCAAAACGAAGCTACTCCACGGATGATGTCTTTGCAGAAATCAAAGAACTTTATGACCAATGCAACATCAATATCAACAAAGCAAAGAAAAAAGGAATCCTAAAGTGGATACTTCTATTGGGATGGATACCAATTCTCTTTGTTGTAGTATTTGGTATTCTTGGGGTAACAGAGCCTAAAGCCGAAAAGGCAGAAATTGAGCGTCTGGAAAGTATTGTAGCTGAAGTTCAGCAAGCTTTAGACAACAAAGAATATAAACACGCATTGCGAATTGCAGATTCCATTGACTACCAAAGATATGACGTAGATATGGAGCGCAAGTGGGATATTCAAAGAGAATATTGGGTTGAAAAAGTTATTGATGCGGCTGCTGCCGATGGGATTACATTAGACTATACCCCAACTCCAGATATTGATAAAGCTAACGATGAGCCAGAACAAGATAACGAAGAATATGCTGGTGGTTATGTAGAAGGTTTTGTAGATGGTATTGAATCCGGATTGGATGAAGTTCAAAATAACATTGATGAGTTTAATTCTGTCATGGATGACGCAAAAGACAAAACACAATATACAACTGATTCTACCCAGACAACACCTCCACCAGAGGAATTATCCTCTGAAATCAAGAACGACTATTCTACAAACATCATCGAAAAGGGTATTGTGTATACATATGGTCATGATGAATGGGGGCTTTACTGTGCTACAGCCATATCGGATCGCATCATAAAAATCGAACGGTGGGGAAAGCACCTTTCGTCGGAAACATCATTCGATCAAGAATATGAAGTAGGAGCATTCAGAATCACTGATGCTCAATATGAGTTTTCTTGGCTTGATGAAGATCACACTGCTTTTTCGTTCGCCTTGACAGATAAGAGCGATGGAGATTTTAAAGAATCACAGAATGTGGTGTTTACTATCTTAGGAACTGATAGTGACACAAATAAGGGTACAAATTATGATGCCAACGGTGTTTGTTATTCATACCAGAATGATGATTGGCATTTATATAGGGCAATTCCGTTGACAAAAGAGATTATTAAAATCGAATGTTGGTATAGGTCGATGGCTTTTGGCAGCTTTCATTACGGATATGATGTTTACATCATCAATCAAAATGATACTGACACTGATTTTGAATGGACTGACAATGAGCATACTTCATTCACTATTTCAATTCAGGATAAAATGAATAGTGACTTGAAGAAATTAACATTTGTGTCATTTACGCAAGATTAAGGGGGACGAAAAAATGGCTTTATTCAATAGGAGCAACCGCAAAGGCGGATTTATGGACGAGATTCGCTGCGATGAACCATCGTACTTAATTTGGAAATGGCATCCGTCTGGTGTGCAAGCCGGAACAGGCAATCGTGAAAATGCAATTCGTTGGGGATCGTCCTTGCGGGTTAAGGACGGCGAGGTTGCCGTGTTCGTATATAAGCAGAAAAATGGCACCATGCAGGATTTCATTGTTGGTCCTTTTGATCAGACAATAAAAACAGCAAACTTCCCGGTACTTGCCAGCATTGTAGGTCTTGCCTACGAGGGCGGCACCCCGTTCCAGGCAGAAGTTTACTTTATCAACCTTGCCCGTATTATCCAAGTTAGGTTCGGGGTTCCGTTCTTCGATGTGTATGATCCGAGATTTATGGATTTCGGAGTGCCTGTTGCAGTCAGAGGTACTGTCAGCTTTGGTATCGCAGATTACCGGGAGTTTATTAAATTACATAGGCTCAGCAGTTTCAACCTTGATGACTTCCAGCGGCAGATTCGTGATGCGGTCAACCGCTATGTAAAAGACGCTGTTGCGAATGCTCCAGCTGCACACAACATTCCTGTTGTCCAGATTGAGAGCAAAACCGCACAAATCAATGATGTAGTAGAATACGATCTCAGCGAACGCCTAAAGGAAACTTTTGGTGTTGTTGTTTCCAGTATCGACATCGGTGCAATAGAAATTGATAAATCCAGCGAGGGTTATCGTCAGCTTATGAGCGTGACCAAGGATCTCGCCGGGGCAACCGCAAAGGCTGAAGCAGAAGCGAAAATTAAAGATATTGCTGACAAGCAGCGTATTGAGGCTGAGAACTACGAGGAAGTCTTGCGTATCCAGCGTGAAGAAGCTCAGTACGCACAGCACAAGCAGACGCAGACGGCTAATTTCGGTGCTTTCCAAGTAGAAAAGCAAGCAGAGGTCGGTGTCGCCGGTGCGGAAGCTCTTGGGCAGATGGGAGCAAACGGAGCTGGCAATGTGAACTTAGGTGGTAATGGTGGCGCTGATGGATTTAACATAGCCGCTATGATGGCAAGCATGGCTGTTGGCGGTGCGGTTGGTCAGAATATCGCCGGTGCTATGAATAATATGATGGGCGGCATCAATCAGCAGACAACGCCTGGAACAGTACCACCTCCTATTCTTTCTGTGGCATATCATGTAGCTGTCAATGGACAAGCAACAGGCCCGTTTGATCTTTCTGTATTGGCACAGATGGCAACCGCAGGACAGTTTACGGCGGATAGCTTGGTCTGGAAAAAGGGTATGGAGCAATGGGCAAAAGCAGGAACGGTTGATGAGTTGAAGAATCTGTTCGCAAATGTTATGCCGCCTATCCCGCCACAGGAATAAACAAAGCAACGAAAGCATTGAAGGGGCTGTTTGTATGAAATTTGGCGATAGTGAATTGATTCGGAATGAAGGAAATATTCGACTGATAAAAGTTGGAGCAAGAGGAGACCGGGAGGTTTACGCTGTGTTGGGTGGCGGCTCAACCAAGCACTTTGACGATTATGAGGATGCTCTTGAAGAATTTAACCTCCGTTGGATGAAAGAAAAATATGGGGACTGATCAATATGGCACAAAATTGGGATTATGCAGAATTATCAAAAGCGGCCAAGGTGGCAGGTGGACCGGAAAAGTATGTTGAAATGTTAGAACGTGCAAGTCGAGATGCAGGTAAAATGGAAATGCTGCCTTGGGTGGGAGTGGCTGCGGTTGGAGCATCGTTGCTTACTGTAGCGGCTGTCAAAGTTGTGGATTTTTTCAAATCAAAAAAGCGACAAAATCAAGAAGATATCGAAGCTGCCAAGCAAGAAATAATTGCAGGTATCAAGGCTTATGACGCTGAACATGAAAGTATTGAGGAGAATCCGGGTGTAGAATAACACCAACACGGCTGGATCGTTTTTTAACCCGCTCACGCTGTGTAGCCAACTGCTCAGCAGAGCAAAAAAATCCCGCAGGTTTCATCCAACGTTTTAGGATGAAGTCTGTGGGATTTTTATATTTTCTGAGGAGCACCAAACTGCGGGATAAGGTAGCATTTTACAGTTTGGTACTATTTGTGAGGAAAATAAATGGGGTGTCCAGAGGGGAAAATCCCCTCGGCTCTGGGTTTCCAATAGGGGCGAGAGCATCCCTGTTGGCACACGATTTTGCTTGCAAAGTCTAGTGTGTTATACCTTTTGCAACCGCTGACGCTGGAAAGGGGCTGTCCCTCGCCAGACAGACCGTTTTCAGCAGCAGCAGAACAGGCGGATTTTGTGGGCTGCAAGATACACAAAATGAAAGATTTTCCATGAGCAAAATCCGGCTGTTCGGGTGTAGTTGGCGCAGAAAACCTTGTAGCTGTGCGAAAAGATTTTCTGTGTCAACGGGGGCGCAAGAGGTATATAAAAACCCGCCGCAGCGACACGCTTAATTTTCCTCGTCTAAGGGGCGCTCAAGAACTTGTTTGGCAAGCTGCCGGAACAGTTCGGAAGTATTTTCGTCCATTGTGATCATCGTTCCTATGTAGGCAGTAATGGCTGTTGACACATCATCAGATGTCAATTCAGATTGTGGCTTGTCCGGTAATGCGGCACGAATTCCCTTTACTGCTTCCGCAGTAGCAACCGCTCCGCTGGGGTGTTCCTCTGCCATGTTTTCTTTCACATCCCGGATAATTCTCATCAATATGTTTTTGATTTTCTCTATGTCTGCTTCATTACTCTGAATTTTGCTGGAGCTCAGAAAACTCAGGTCTTTTATCATTTCCGTCCGCTTCGAAGGATCGGCACTCATCAGCTCTGCAAGCGGATCAGTGGCAAGGTCAATGATCTGGTTTCTTGCCATGATGCCATTTGCAACGGTGTTGCTGAAATAGTTCTTCATCAAAGCACAAAGTTTTGGGAACTGGTCATGCTCCAAAAGTCTGTTTAACACATCAGGGTCAATCGTTTTCAAAATCAGCCTGCGGATTACTTCCTCTGATAATCCAAGCTGGGAAATATCATAGCTTTTCGGTACGCTGATGGGCGTAAGGCAAAGCAGATAATCTGTTGAAACATAGAACACCTTAGCCAACGATACCAAAAGAGAGCTACCTATATTTGTGGTTTCGCCGCTTTCCAACCGGCTGATCTGGGAGTGAGCAACAAATATTTTGTCTGCCAGCTCTTTTTGGCTCCATCCCCTGTCCTGGCGTAATAGGCGGACACGGTACGCAGTGGTATTTTCCTGTTCATCGTCATAATTCTTCTTCATAGAAGAGACCTCACTTCAATTTCGATGAGATTAGTTGCCTAATCATGTCAACTGGAGGGTGAATCCCTATTCAGCAATTTGTTGTATGCTTCAACCGATCCATCGTACTTGCCTTTCTGAATTCCCATCGAAAGTTGTGCAATATCTGCACCTGCACGTTTACTGGTTTGAGCTTCGATATCACATTCGATATATTTTATTTGTCCTGGTTGGTTGTATCCTGTCGGTATGGATGACGTGGTGCAATATAAATCGTACATTTCTTGATAGTCTTTTTTCATCTCCATGAGAACAATGTCAAACTGTTTGATCCTTTCCTCATTGTGATGTACAAAGCCTTCAAGCATTGATATGGAATACGATTTTGGCCTTGTAATAATTACAGGATTTAGCATAGGATGTATTTCTGCAATGCCAACAAGTTCAGGGGGGATTGATTTTTTCGCATTTTCCAAGTCTGCTACAAGCATAGATTGTGCATTATGAAATGACCAGTTTCGTACATCAAGCAGTTCATTTATTACTTTTAAGCTATCATCTTCGAGCTGTCGCTTCAAAAATCCTTTTTTCAGAAATATTGGTCGTACAGAAGTATATGAAAAAGAGGATGCTTGATGATCCGCCTGAAAGCGTAACAGTTCTCGTTGCTCGTATAACACCTTATCATGTATGACTTCATATTCCTCTGCGGGAATAGTTTGACATGACGAGGAATCATCCAATAGTTTCTGTGCCTCATCAGCATATCGTTTTAGTTTCTCTAAATCAATTATGGTTGGCACAATAAGGCTCTTCAACACCAAGCATCCATCTTCAATTGTATTGATTGCAAACTGTTTGAACTGTGCCTTTGATCCTTTAGACATTGAGTTTCACCTCCATTACATTTGTCAAACTTATGTTTTAATTGATGTACACTCTAAAACTGTCAACCAGACTAAATAGTATATCTTTTTGGGGCTATTCATCCACATTTATGCGGTGCAGGTTCATAAAGTGTTCCTGTTCCAAAATAATTGTTTTTCTCGCTATCATTATAATCTATCCTGTGCAAATTTGCAATTTTTCAAGTCTATACTTCCGACATTTGCAGCTTTCGTGCATAAACGAAGGCCGCTTATTTTTTGCGGTAAACTTGGCTCACGATCGATCGAAAAGACGCCTTGAAAATCGAATGACCGTCCAGACCGAGATAAACCGCCATGACTTCTGTAAAAGGAACGAGCGCTCCATAAAGGAGACGACACAGCGCCGAGCAGGGTTGCCTGTCAGGAAACGGAATGGGGAGAACGGCTTAACCAAGAGCAAGCAGGAGGATTATTGCTATTTGAATATTTTTGAAACTGTGAAAGCGGCAGTTCCCGTAAGACAAGCTGCCGAGCACTACGGATTGAAAGTCAACCGCAACGGCATGGCTTGCTGCCCGTTCCACAATGACAGGCATCCGAGCTTGAAGCTGAACGAGGAATATTTTTTCTGCTTCGGATGCGGGGCTACCGGGGATGTGATTGACTTTGCGGCGAGACTGTTTGATCTGAGTAGCTACGAAGCGGCGCAAAGGCTGGCTGCGGACTTTGGTATCAGCACCGAACAGGGACAAGCGGTGGCAGCTCCCCGCAAGCCCAAACATCCTCACACCCGGCAGTTCCGGGAGGACGAAATGCATTGCTTCCGTGTGCTGACAGATTATCTGCATCTGCTGGAAGATTGGAAGGTTTGGTATGCCCCCAAAACACCAGCGGATGACCTGGATGATCGGTTTGTGGAGGCATGCCAGATGCTTGACCGCATCGAGTATCTGACGGATATTCTGACCGTAGGCGATTTGGAAGAACGTGTTGCTGTGGTGGATGAGCTGATGAGAAATGGCAAGATTGCGTTCCTCCAGGACTACACCGCAAGAAAGAGAGAGGAGGATGTACGCTATGAGCGAGGAAATGACGCAGACCGCGCACTGTGAAAATCCGGCGTGGTTTGACGGTAAGAAAATCAACGAAGCCATGTTCTGCGAAGAATTTCTCCGGGAATATCCAATGGTTACGGTAAACGGAGCATTTTTCACGGTCAATGGCAGAGTACACGATGAAAACCGACTGAAAAAGGTGATCTATGACCGCATCAAGTATTATGTGACCAGCGGCATTGCAAAGAAGGTCACAAGTCTGCTCGATGTCATGCGGATGGAGTGCTGCACCGAAAAGCTGCCCCTGTATCAAGACCGCATCCATGTGGCGAACGGCACCTATTATCTGAACGGCACATTCAGCCCCGAAAAGGATTTCTGCCGGAACCGTCTTCCTGTTTCCTACAATCCAGAAGCTCCGCAGCCAGTAACATGGCTGCATTTTTTGTCTCAGCTTTTGGAGCCGGAGGATATCCTGACCTTGCAGGAATTTATAGGATACTGCTTTATTCCCTCCACCAAAGGCCAGAAGATGCTTTTGCTGATCGGCAAAGGCGGCGAGGGCAAAAGCCGCATCGGCATTGTCCTTCGTGCGCTGCTGGGCAGCAACATGAACACAGGCAGTATTGCAAAGGTGGAGACAAGCCCCTTCGCCCGGGCTGATCTGGAACATGAGCTTGTGATGCTGGACGATGATATGAAGCTGGAAGCCTTGCCCCAGACCAATCACATCAAGGCAATCATCACGGCAGAATTGCCGATGGATCTGGAGAAAAAGGGGCAGCAGAGCTATCAGGGCGATTTGTATGTGCGCTTTATCGGCTTGGGCAACGGTGTCCTGCAATCTCTCAATGATCACAGTGTGGGCTTTTTCCGCAGACAGATTATCCTTTCCACCATAGAAAAAGACCCGAACCGGAAAGATGATCCTTTTATTGCGGAAAAGATGTGCGCCGAAGCAGAGGGCATTTTCCTGTGGGCACTCACGGGCCTGCACCGTCTGGTCACCAATGATTACAGGTTTACACTCAGTCAGTCGGCGCAGGACAACATGGAAGCTGCGGTATCGGACGGCAACAACATCATCGAATTTTTAGGCTCCGAGGGGTATATCCGTTTCAAGGCAGATTACGAAGTCAGCTCCAAAGACCTGTACGCCGTTTACAAGCTGTGGTGTGATGATAATGCCATGAGCAGCCTTTCACAAAAGCGCTTTTGCTCCTTCCTCAAACAGAACGAGAGCCACTATCACCTTGAATACACAAATAAGGTCAATATCGGCGGCGGAAAGTTCGCTAGAGGTTTTGCCGGCATTGAGCTGTTGCAAAGACCGTTTCTGTAAAAACGAAAGTGACTCCAAAATACATGTACCACCCGTACCAAACGTACCACGGTACGGAAGTACGCTTGGTACATGTACTTTTCAGCCCACCCCACTTCCTTTTGGCAAAAGCATCCGTAAAGACCTGTTTTGGGGCATGGATTTTCAAGGGTAGTGAAAACAGGCAAGTTTTTAACCATAGGACGAAATGATTTCATGAAATCGTGCTTCTTTGAATCGTGTACCGTGTTTACGGAATGGTGGGTGTTTTCACTGTTCCAGCCCAAATCACACGGAACAGTAAAGTGGGATATGGTCAGATGGGGACACGACATCACAGGAGAAATTTTGAACGGATTTCAAAGATTGCAGATTTTTTACTATTCGGTACATCTATTTCGCTTTGAAATGCAGAGTGTTCACCGAATCAACAATGAAATATTATGGAGGATTTTTTCATATGAGTGTACGCAACGAAATCAAGGCACAGATTGTGCGTGCCGGAATGACGATGCAGGAAGTAGTTGACCTGCTGCATGACGAATACGGCTGGTCGGACAGCGTTTCCAATCTGTCGGCCAAGCTGCAGCGGGAAAGTATCCGTTATAAAGAGGTTTTGGAGCTGGCTGATGCATTGGGCTACGACATCGTGTGGCAGAAAGGTCGGGAAAAATAATGGAAAAGGGACCGTTTGCTATTTTGAGATTTGCCAAGTATAAGGGGCCGGAGATCGGGCGCATTGAAGCTCACAATGAGCGTACGAAAGAAGAGTACGCAAGCAATCCGGATATTGACACCAGCCGGAGCCATTTGAATTTCCACCTTGTTAAGCCGGAAAGAAAGTACCGGGCGGAGTCCGAACGGCAGATTGCCGCAGCTGGATGCCGTACCCGCTCTGACAGCGTTCGTGTGGTAGAAGCGCTAATTACCGCAAGCCCGGAGTTTTTCAAGGGCAAGAAACGGGCTGAGATCAGAGAATTCTTCAATGAAGCGTTGGAGTTTATCCTACAGAACCAATCCCCCGAAACCATTATATCCGCCGTGGTGCATATGGACGAGAAAACGCCCCATATGCACCTTTCTTTTGTCCCACTGACGGAGGACAAGCGGCTCAGCGCCAAGGAGATCGTGGGAAATAAGAAAAAACTGACATGGTGGCAGGACAAGTTTTGGGAACACATGGTCAAAAAATATCCGGTATTGGAACGTGGTGAGAGTGCCAGTGAGACTGGTCGTGACCATATTCCGCCGAGAGTGTTCAAACAGATGAGCCGGCTGACAAAGCAGATGGAGAAGCTGGATTCCATGCTTTCCGATGTGAAGTTTACCAACTACAAGGAGCGGACGGCGCAGATCGCAGCATTCCTGGAGGAATATGTCCCGGATGTGGCGGCGATGGAAACACAGATGAAGAAATATCAGAGGTGCTTTACCACGGCTGAGTCCGAGAAAAAGACGCTGAAAAAGAAAAATGATGACTTGACAGAAGCTTTGGAAAAGAGCCAGCAGCAGAGTGCCATCAAGAAGTTACAGGAGGCAAGGCTGCAAAGCGATTATGAACGGGTAAAAGGGATTCTTGACCGTATCCCTCCGGAGATCATCCGTGCGTACACACAGCGTGGCAGTAAAAAACAGGAGGTAAACCATTATAGCGAATTGGAATAAGGATGAGTGGAGCGGCTTTGCTGATTTGCTTGCCAACTTAATAGAAAAATATGCGGCGGTTCTGGACATTGACAACCTTCCAGAGCCGCCGCACTGTTTTGGGGAAGAAACTGCTGGAACTGCGAATATTCCCGAACAGCCAGAGGACACTATTGAAAAAGCTAAAACAGCATGATATAATAATCGTGTGATAAGTGTCCAAACCTTACTCTGAAAAAGCTTCGGAGTAAGGATACATAAAGGTGCCATAGCTGTGGCACGAATGAGGATTGTGAGATGAAAAAAGAAAAGACAAAAGTATATATCTATACGAGAGTATCCACCGCCATGCAGATTGACGGATACTCTCTGGATGCCCAGAAGTCAAGAATGAAAGCCTTTGCCGAGTACAATGATTATGAGATAGCCGGTGAGTATGAGGACGCCGGTAAGTCTGGTAAATCCATTGAGGGCCGAAGCGAGTTTAACCGCATGATGGAGGATATAAAATCCGGGAAAGATGGTGTCTCTTTCGTGCTGGTATTCAAGCTGTCCCGCTTCGGCAGAAATGCGGCAGATGTGCTGTCCACCTTGCAGGTCATGCAGGATTTCGGCGTCAATCTGATCTGTGTGGAGGATGGGATTGATTCCTCCAAGGATGCCGGAAAGCTGATGATCTCCGTTCTGTCAGCGGTTGCAGAGATTGAGCGAGAAAACATCCGTGTTCAGACAATGGAGGGCAGAATCCAGAAAGCTCGTGAGGGCAAATGGAACGGCGGGTTTGCTCCCTATGGCTATAAGCTGGAAAATGGACAGCTTCTTATCAATGAGGAAGAAGCGGCTGCCATTCGGGTGATTTTCGATCAGTATGTGCATACCGACATGGGTGCAAATGGTCTTGCCAAATATCTTGACCAACATGGCATTCATAAAATCCAGCGGCAAAATGGCAAAAATCCGCTGTTTGATGCGTCCCTGATCCGAAGGATACTGAAAAATCCTGTGTACTGTGGAAAAATCGCCTATGGCAGACGCAGAACAGAGAAGGTGCATGGCACTAGGAACGATTACCGGCTTGTGGAGCAGGATGATTATCTGTTGGTGGATGGCCAACATGAGGGGATTGTGTCGGAAGAACTCTGGCACGAAGCACAGGTGAAGCTGCTAGCACAGGCTGAAAAGTATGAACATGTGAACCGTGGCAAGGACACCAAGGTGCATCTTCTGTCCGGTATCGTCAAATGCCCAATCTGCGGAGCCGGAATGTATGGCAACAAGAGCATCAAGCATAAGCGGGACGGAACAAAGTACAAGGATTTCTTCTATTACGGCTGCAAGCACCGCACTATGACCCGTGGGCACAAGTGCGATTATCGAAAGCAGATTCACGAGGAACTGTTGGATAGTGCCGTGGCAGAGGTCATTGTAAAGCTGGTCAGCAATCCGAAATTCGCCGCCATGATGCAGGAAAAAATCAACATGAAGGTGGACACGACTGCCATTGAGCAGGAGATCGCCAATTACGAAAAGCAGATCCGGCAGTATTATTCTGTGAAATCAAAGCTGATAGAAGAAATAGATTCCATTGACCCGGATGATAAACACTATTACAAACGCAAGGCAGACCTTGATGATCGGCTTTACAAGATGTATGATAAGATCGAAGATACGGAAAATCTGCTGGTTGCCGCCAGAGCAAAGAAAATGGCAATCGAAGCGGAAAAACTCACCGGAGATAATATTTACAAGGTGCTGATTTACTTCGATAAGCTGTACGCTGCCATGAATGAGCAGGAAAAGCGGCAGATCATGGAGGCATTGATTTCCGAAATCCAGATATACGAGGAGCGCCAGCCCAACGGGCAGTGGCTCAAGTCCATCAAATTCAAGCTCCCAATCATTGAGGAAGACATGAGCTTGAGTTTGGACAATGATAAACATGTTGAGACGGTGGTCCTCTTGTCACGGGAAACAAATCCACTGACGGTTGAAGTCAGAATGGAAGTAGAAACCGGCGAGGTCAAGGAGCATCCGACCGATAAGCGCATTCAGGAGTATGTGCAGGAAAAGTACGGTTTCAAAGTTCATACGGCATATATTGCTGAGGTCAAACGCATGGTTGGACTGGGTATGCACAAAGCACCGAATGCAGTGAAACAGAGAAAGCATGAGTATCATCCCTGTCCGCCTGAAAAGGTCGAGGCGATCAAGGATGCGCTGCGACATTTCGGCTTAATTGCTGAGTAAAGTCATTGTTGGGCAGTAAAAACGCTGTGCTGAAATCGAGCGTAGTGAAAACCGTAAATTTTTTCTCGCTGCATGAAAAAGCACATCAGAAAGCAAAGCACGATGGAGTGTACATGGTACACTTCTACATATGAGATTTTGCGGAACAGTACATTTTCGCACCAAACAGCAAAATGCAAAGGAGATGTTTGCAAACAGGGTATTGGTTCAATATCAAGGCTTGCGGGAAATGATAATCCAGTATTTCGAATAGCTCCTGCCCACAGGGAGCCCGGCAGAATCAGCATCCCATCGTAATGTACTGCAGCCGTGTCCGTTATGGCATGGCCGCATCCGGCAGTTTTTCAGGCTCTATGCCAGAAGCCAAGGAGGTGGTATTCCCATCTCCATGGGGGAAACCGAATAAACAAATCAGGAGTTATGGAGGTAACCTATGGAGAAATTAACAGAAGAAGCGGAAGCAATATTAATTGAAAGATTTGGAAAAGATAGTATTATTGCGTTGGCAACAACGGTAGATGGAATTCCTTATGTTCGTAACGTGAATGCTTTTTATGCTGATGGCGCATTTTATCTGCTTACGTATGGATTATCAAACAAAATAAAGCAGATTGAGGAAAATCCGATCGTGGCACTTGCCGGTGATTGGTTTACAGCACATGGGAAAGGCATGAATTTAGGGTATTTCGGAAAAGAGGAAAATGCAGATATTGCAAGCAAGATGCGCGTGACATTTTCAGAATGGATTGATAACGGACATAATAACTTTGATGATGTAAACACCTGTATCCTGCGTATTGCGTTAACTGATGGCATATTGTTTTCCAATGGAACACGGTATGAGATTGATTTTTCTAAGTAGCCATAAATCCTAACTTGTTGCACAGTTGAACAGAGAGGAAAATTCCAGTTAATAGAGAGCGTGGTGGAACGTATCCCATCAGCTTTTACCTCTATGCCTGAATTTGAGGAAGGATAGGAACAATATGAACGATATCAAGAGCATGAAAGACAACACTGACAACCATCGAGCAGGAGACATTACTACTTTAATGGCGTTCTTTAAAATTGGGAGGATAATTACTTGAATACAATTCAGCACAATAAGTTAGTCCGGGACCGGATTCCGGAAATCATTGAAGCATCCGGAAAGGTATGCGTTGCAGAAATACTGTCCGACAAAGCCTATCTGCGCATGGTAGATGCCAAACTGGACGAGGAGCTGGATGAATACCACCACGATCAGAACATTGAAGAGCTGGCCGACTTGCTTGAGGTAATTTATGCTGCCACATTGGCACGGGGCTACACGCTGGAGCAGTTGGAAGCCGTTCGTGCAGAGAAAGCGGCAAAACGAGGGACCTTTACAAAGAAGATCCTTCTGAAAGAAGTCATAGAGAAGTAGGGACAATATGAACTATATCAGAATCACGAAAGACAATATCGACAAGGAGCATATCTGCTGCGCCATGTCGGGCAAACAGAGCCTTCTCAAAAAGGAGTGGCTCAGGCAGCGGTTTGACGAGGGACTTGTCTTTTACCGAAGCGAGGAGCGGGGCAAGTGCTTTATTGAGTACATTCCGGCGGAGAACGCGTGGGTGCCCATGGAAGCCGAGGGCTACATCTACATCAACTGCCTGTGGGTCTCCGGCGCCATGAAAGGCCACGGGTATTCCAATGATCTGTTGGAGGAATGTATCCGGGATGCCAAGGCCCAGGGACGAAAGGGGCTTTGCATCCTCTCCGCCGAGGGGAGAAAACGGGAATTTCTTGCCGATCAGAAGTATCTGGCCTATAAGGGCTTTTCTGTCACGGATACCTCGGACTGCGGAATTACGCTCCAGTACCTGCCCTTAGACTCCGATGCGGAGCCGCCCCGGTTCCGGGAATGCGCCAAACACCCAAGGGTAGAGGAGGATGGGTTTGTTCTTTACTACACCGATCAGTGTCCGTTTACCTATTATTGGGTGCCGAGAGTGGCGGAAGTTGCCAGGGAGCACAATATCCCTCTGAAGGTCATTCATATTACAGACAAAGAAGCGGCACGGAATGTGCCCGCCCCGGTGACGACTTACGCTCTGTTCTGGGACGGGAAATTTGTGACCCAGAGCATTCAGTCCGACAAGAAGTTCCTGGCCCTTGCGGGAATCCAGCCTTGATGAATACCTGAAGAATAGACACATCCAACTGATAAAGCTGCCTATATCCTATCGGTTGTTTCTTGTATAATTTACCAGCAGGCCGCTTCCGGGGCTGGGTGCTTGCGTCGTGGCGGTCATGGTATAACATACTGCAGCCGTGTCATGGTACGGCTGCTCTTCAGGTTTATATCTGAAGAGCTGGGAGATGGCATTCCTGTTTTTATGAGAGGCCGCCGGAACGAGAACCTTCAAGCCCGGTACTCGCGGAGCGGAGCTGGTGCCGGAACTGAAAATTGTATCAGACCTTATTTTTACCAAGACAAAGAGCAGCGCTTTGACAAATGAGGACTTTGCCGCCTTTATTCAGACGCATGGAATTACTGAGTTTTTTGTGGCTGGAGCGGATGCCACAGCCTGCATCAAATCCACCTGCTACAATATGACGAAAAGCGGCTAGGAGGATTGGTGCATAATTCATATCTGTAATTTTCGTTTTGTGATACTATAACGGCTGCAACCTATCTGGCTGCAGCCGTTACTTACTCATTATTTGTAGTCAGTGCCGAAAGGCGCTGACTTCTTCCTTGTGGGACTTTTTATATCCCCGTTTTTAGAATATGGAACATTTTTGCTATGCTCACTGTAAAAGTTAACTATGAAGCAGCACAGGTAAGGTTCGCATTGAAGCGAGCGTGGCTGCCTGTGTTACAGCAGATCCTTCACCAGAGACAGGGCGGCTTCATCCGCTACCAGGGTGAA
>JAUNSH010000037.1 GCA_030539285.1 Eubacteriales bacterium | reverse complement strand
CACAAGTGGTAAGGTGGAAGATTCCTCCACTCGCTTTGCTCGGTCGGAATGACAAATGGGGCACGTTTCCCGTATTTCACGAACCTTTCAACCCTTGATTCGCATTATTATATTTCAATTTATCCTGAAGGGATACCACAATTGTCAACTGTCAACTGTCAATTGTCAATTCTTTCAAATCTTTGGAAAGCAACATCAATTGTGTGAAAGGTGCGTGGGCATGAAGAAGGTTTTTAGTCGTTTTTTGGCAGTTTTTCTCTGCTTTTTGCTGATACTCCCCATCCCTGCCCGGGCCTACACGCCGGGGCAGTCCTATCAGCGGGATCTGCAAACATGGATCAAAAATGACAACCACCGCCGGTATGTGGAAATGATGCTGGACTACCATGTCCGCAATAATCAGCAGGTCCGGGACGCTCTCGCCGGGGGCTTTTCGGCGGTTTTTATTTTTGACGGCTGTTCTGACAATATGGACGACCCGACCCTCAGTGACCTGTCCTTCTACCGGGTGTCCGGGGTCTGCATCGTGCTGCGGCAGGACGAAGCCGGGGAAGTGAAAATGGTCTATATCAACAGTAGCGCCAGCACCATCCCCGACCGCCCCCTGGAATACGGCGCGTGGAATATCCCGGAAGTGGGCAAGGTCGGCCCGGCCACGGTGCTGGACGGCACCTATCAGCTCTACTCCGTGTACCACAAGGGAAACTATGAGGCCCTCCACGTCCGCTCGGAGTACGACGATGAGACGCTGCCCGCCATCTACATGACCCCCGAGGGCTTCACCCCCTACCGGGCCAACCAGATCAACATCCACACCCGCACCAGCAACCACACCAGCGGCAAAGGGATGTGGTCGGCGGGCTGTCCGCTGGTGGGGGACGGGGACAGCTGGGAATTCTGGAAGCTCATCGAATCGACCTACCATCAAAATTACGACAGCTTTGAGGCAGACAACTTTGTAGGCTCCCTGACCATCGACCGGCAGGCTCTGCGCACGGAAATGTACACCCTCTATAAAAACCCCGACGCGGTGGACGCCATGCTCTGGGACTCTGCCCAGCTTCAGCCCCAGACCTATTTTGCAAACTGCGGTCATGCGGAACGCTATGAAACGGAAAAGACCCTCCGGGCGGCCCGGGACACCCAGATCATGAGCCTGCCATGCAGCAACGGAAGCGATGCCCGTTCTCTGGAAGTGGGAACTCTCACCGCCGGGGAAAAAGTCACGGCAAAGGGCAGCATTTTCAACGCCTCCGGCAACCTCTGGTATGAGACAGAAGGGGGCTACGTCTACGCAGGCCATGTGGAGGAAGTGGGCTTCTTCGAGAGCTTGTGGGGGAAGCTGTTTGGATAGAACGCAAGAGTAAACAAAAAATAGGCTGATTTTATCCTAAAATATGATTATACTAATCATGAAGGAGGAATTGCAATGAATATTGATACCAACACCATTGTCCCGATCTCTGTTGCCAACCAGAATTTTTCCAAGGTTGCCCGGCTGGTTGACCAGTATGGTTCTGCTGTGATCATGAAAAACAACACACCCCGTTATATCATCTATGAATTCAACCAGGCAGATACCATGCAGGCGGCATCTGATGACGATGTCCTTGCTTCTTCCATGAAACTCATGCAGCGCAATGAACGCGTATATGAGGAACTGGCGAAATGAGAATGGCCAGCTGACCCCGTTGCTATGTATCAAGGAAGTATCCCGTAGGGGGCGATGCCTACATCGCCCCTTTGGCAGATGTTCCGCATTCGCCGAAAAGTGGTAATTACGTTCGGGCTATACTGCGGGCCGATGTGGGCATCGGCCCCTACGGTGAGAAAATGAAAGATACGAAACAGGGCAGGCCGCATCGGCCTGCCCTGTTGTGAGTATTGTACGTGGTCGGCGGGGTCATGCCCCGCCCTACGATACAATAAATTTCAATTTTCCGGTTTACTGTGTTAAGTCGATAACCATACATAAAAATATCCACCGCCCGAAAGCGGTGGATATTTTGCATATTGGAATTTACTGAATGGGTTCAAAATCTGCCGCGCCGTGCTTGCACAGGGGGCACACGATGTCGTCGGGCAGGGTGTCGCCCTCATAGACCCAGCCGCAGACCTTGCAGACGAAGCCCTTCTTGCCCTCGGTCTCGGGCTTGGGCTTGACGTTATTCTGGTAGTAGGTGTAGGTCATGGTCTCCTTGTCGGACATGACCCGGGCCTCGGTGACGGAGCAGATGAACATACCGTGGGTGTCAAGGTCAACGAAGGACTCCACCTTCAGGCTCATGAAGGAGTTGATGTACCGGGGCAGGAACCGCAGGCCGTTGTCAGAGCGCAGCTCCTCAATACCGGCAAATTTGTCGGCAGTCCGGCCGCTCTGGAAGCCGTAAGTCTGGAACACGGAGAAGGGGGCGGACACGTCCAGGCAGTTGACGTTCATGATGCCGGTCTGCTTGATGACGTGGTAGGAGTAGTTGGCCTTGTTGATGGTGACAGCCACCCGGTTGGGGGTGTTGGTGACCTGAGACACGGTGTTGACAATGAGGCCGTTATCCTTGGTGCCATCGTTGGAGGTCACCACGTACAGGCCGTAGCCGATGTTGAAGAGGGCACTGAGGTCATTCTTGTTGGCGGTGTCGTCGTGTTGGGCCAGATAATCCTTGCACAGCTCGTCGGACAGGGCCTCGATCTGCTCCTTGCTGGTGTCGCTCAGGGCGGACAGCAGGCGCACGGTGGTGTCGGTGAAGGTCAGGTTCTTGCTGCCTTCGAACATACCCCGCATGACCTTGGCGGCGAGGGGGGCCCAGCTGCCGTTCTCCATCAGGGCGATGGTGCGGTTCTGGTAGTTCCGCTCGGTCAGGTGATGGATGAACTCCTTCATAAAGGGGAAGATGTCAGCATTGTATGTAGTAGTAGCCAGCACCAGCTTGCCGTAGCGGAAGGCGTCCTCCACAGCCTCAGCCATGTCGGTGCGGGCCAGATCGTGGACCACCACCTTGGGGCAGCCCTTGGCCTTCAGCTTTTCCACCAGCAGCTCCACAGCAGCCTTGGTGTGGCCGTAGACGGAGGTGTAGGCAACCACAATGCCCTCGCTCTCCACCCGGTAGGAAGACCAGATGTCGTACAGGTTAATGTAGTAGCCCAGATTCTCAGTCAGGATGGGGCCGTGCAGGGGGCAGATGATGGAGATGTCCAGTGTGGCGGCCTTTTTCAGCAGCGCCTGCACCTGCGGGCCGTACTTGCCCACGATGCCGATGTAGTACCGGCGGGCTTCGCAGGCCCAGTCCTCTTCCACATCCAGAGCGCCGAACTTGCCGAAGCCGTCGGCGGAGAACAGAACCTTGTCGGTTACGTCGTAGGTCACAATGACCTCAGGCCAGTGCACCATGGGAGCGGTGACGAAAGCCAGGGTATGCTTGCCCAGGGTGAGGGTGGAGCCTTCGCCCACGACGATACGGCGGTCAGCGTAGTCGTCGCCGAAGAACTGCTTCATCATGGTGAAGGCCTTGGCGGAGGAGACCACGGTAGCATCGGGGTAGACCTTCAGGAAGTTGGCAATGTTGGCGGAGTGATCCGGTTCCATGTGCTGAATCACCAGATAGTCGGGCTTCCGGCCGGCCAGAACTGCCTGAATGTTGTCCAGCCACTGGTGGGTGAAGTTCCGGTCCACGGTGTCCATGACGGCCACCTTCTCGTCGAGAATGACGTAGGAGTTGTAGGCCATGCCGTTGGGGACTACGTACTGACCCTCGAACAGGTCCACCTGGTGGTCGTTGACGCCCACATAGCGGATATCGTTGGTAATTTTCATACTTGCTCTCCTTTATGTAAATATGAAATCTAAATAGCAACGCGGCGGATTGCCGCGGTATTTACTTCAAAGCCTTCCCCTCTGGGGAAGGTGGCAGCCCGAAGGGCTGACGGAAGAGGGCGGAACCGGGTTGAATGCACATACGCATTGAGGCGAAATGGGAACAACCTCTTCCGACCTCGCTTACGCTCGGCCACCTTAAGAATTAAGGTGTGATTGCCACCGGCAATCATTCGATTTGGATTCGCTGCGCGGAGCACCACCCCAAAGGGGAAGGCATTTGACCTTCTATTCCGCCAGCTTTCGCAGGCCCTTTTCATCGGTAATGGTGATCTCCCCACGGCTGAGCCGCACCATGCCCTCGCTCTGGAAGTACCGCAGCATCCGGGTGACAACCTCCCGGGCGGTGCCCAGATGATTGGCAATGCGTTCATGGGTCATTTTGAGCCTCTTCGTCCCTTCCAGCCCACATTCTTCCAGCAGGAACCCCGCCAGACGCTTATCAAAGCTCTTCCACATGATCTGCTCCATGAGCCACATGACATCGGAGAACCGGCTGGACATGAGCTGATTGACATAATTCGAAACCGGCGCGCTCTGCTCCATCAGGGCCTTAAACAGGCACGAGGGGATGACCCATAGTTTGGTATCCTTCTCCGCTTCAATGATGACCTCAAACTGGATGTCCGGCATGACGCAGGAGGCGGAAAACAGGCAGATATCGTGGTCAAACAGCCGGTACAATGTGACCTCCCGGCCCTCGCTGGACAGGGTGTACACCCGCAGCTGCCCGGAGCGGATCACGAGCAGGCCCAGACAGTCCAGATTTCCATTGTGCACCACGGTTCCGGCCGTTGCTTCCATCGGCTCCACGGAATTCAAAAGCTGCGTTTGCTGCTGGGGTGACAGCTTGGGATAAAAGGGCAGATATTCCGCCAAATCCATATCCATCGCCTCCTTTTCCGCTCTTTAGTATACCGCGAAATAGCCATTCTGTCAATGCGCGGGAGCGGCAGCCTTGACATTTTTCGCACGATTGGTATAATGGCTTTATCCAACATCATACTGGGAGAAATCGACTATGAATCGTGAGAATAAGCGCAAACAGTACGAAAAGGGCTATTATAAGACCCACGCCTGCGAGGAATCCTTCACCTGCCGTAACTGCGGGCGGCTGGTAGTGCCAGTGGGAGCCGGCAGCGACCACCGCAACCACTGCCCCAACTGCCTGCATTCCCTGCACGTGGACATCGAGCCGGGGGACCGGGAGTCCGACTGCGGCGGCATCATGGAGCCGGTGGCGGTGTGGGTGCGAAATAAAGGCGAGTGGGCCATCATCCACCGCTGCAAGCGCTGCGGAGAGCTTAGCTCCAACCGGGTGCTGGCCGACGACAACCCCATGAAGCTCATGTCCATCGCCATGCGGCCCCTTGCCAACCCGCCCTTCCCCGTAGAGCGCATCGAGGAGATGACCGCCATGATGGGCGGGGAAGGGGAGCTGCCGGAACTGTACCGCAAGCCCAAAGAGGAGTAAAAAGGCTCCCGGAATCCCAGACTGTCGAAACAGCAGTCCCGTAGGGGGCGATGCTCACATCGCCCCTTCCGCAGATGTTCCGAATTCGCGGGGATTTTGGAATAATAGCGGGCTTCTACCGCGGGCCGATGTGGGCATCGGCCCCTACGTTGCTTTCTTCCGGATTGTTCACAATTTGGAAAAAAATAGTTTCGTCTCCGTTCATCATTCCGTTGTATTTTTGAGGTAAAGGAGTGAGTAGAGTGAGTCTGTTATTGACGCTGGCGTTCCTGTTCTTTATCGGCTCTGTGCTTGGCTGGATGCTGGAGCTGCTGTTCCGCAATCTGACCCAGCGCCCGGAAAAACTGGTGAATCCCGGCTTCTGCACCGGGCCGTGGCTGCCCATCTACGGCTTCGGCCTGTGCACCCTGTACCTGCTGGCATCGCTGGAAAAATTCAGCCTGGTCTCCGACCCCTTCTGGAATAAGGTGATGCTGTTTGCCGCCATGGCGGTGGGCATGACCCTCATCGAGTATGTGGCGGGCGTGTTCTGCCTGAAATTCCTGAAAGTCCGGCTGTGGGATTATTCCGGCCTCTGGGGCAACGTGCAGGGCATCATCTGCCCCCTGTTTTCCTTCTTCTGGGCGGTGCTGGGAGCCATGTACTATTTTCTCATTCATCCCTACATATTGGAGGGCCTGGAGTGGCTGTCCAACAATCTGGCCTTTTCCTTCTTCATCGGCATGTTCTTCGGTGTCTTTACCATCGACGTGCTCCATTCTGCCCAGCTGATCGTCAAGCTGAAGGCCTTCGCGGAGGACAATGACGTCATCGTCCGCTATGAAGCACTGAAGGCCCACATCCGGAAGCGTAGGGAGGAGCGGTCCCTTAAATATCACTTCTTCCGCCCCTTCCGCTCTGACCTGCCTCTGACCCAGCACCTGCGGGATATGCAGGAGACGCTGGAAACCCGGATCCGCAGGAAATAACGGAGGTTCCTCTATGCGTTTACCACAACCGGAAACGGACCTGCGGGGCTTCCGCCCCCGAAAAATCAGGGAGGCCCAGTACCGCCACCTGTGCTGGCTGCTGTTCTGGCCCGCGTATATGCTGCGCTACCTGATCGTGGAAAACTGCAACCCGGCGGAAAGCTACCATGTGATGCACTGCTTTCTGGACGACAAAATTCCCTTTTGCGAGATTTTTCTGGTCTTCTACGTCTGCTGGTACGTTTTCATCGCGGGGATGCACCTGTACACGCTCCTGTTCGACGTGGACACCTTCCGCCGCTACAGTAAGTTCCTGTGCATTTCCATGGGCATTTCCTCGGTGATTTTTCTTGTTTACCCCAGCTGCCAGAATCTGCGCCCGGAGACGCTGCCCCGGGACAATGCCCTGAGCCGTGTTGTGGCCTTTCTCTATTCGGTGGACACCCCCACCAATGTGTTCCCCTCGGAGCACGTCATCGGCTCTATTGCCGCGCTGATCGCGGCGGCCCATACCGAGCGTCTCCGCAAGCCGGGACGGCTGGCAATTCTGACGGTGTTGACCGTTCTGATCTGCGTTTCCACCCTGTTTTTAAAGCAGCACTCCGCGCTGGATGTTCTGGGCGCACTGCCAATTTGTATCATTTCCTATTTACTGTGCTATGAAAAGAGAGGTTATCATGAACACCTATCGTGCCGGTATCGATATCGGCTCCACAACCGTAAAACTGGTTATTCTCAGTGAAGAGGGAAAAATCCTCTTCGGAGAATACCGCCGCCACCACGCCCACACCCAGGGGACCCTCAAGTCCCTGCTGATGGAGGCAAAACAAAGATTAGGCCCCTGTGAACTTAAGGTGCGCATCACTGGCTCCGGTGCCATTAACTTGGGAAAAGCGTTGGAAATCGGCTTTGTTCAGGAGGTCGTGGCGGTTGCCACGGCCTTGAAGACTGCTGCTCCCCAGACCGACGTGGCCATTGAGCTTGGCGGCGAGGACGCGAAGATCATCTACTTCAAGGGGGGCCTTGAGGAGCGGATGAACGGTGTCTGCGCAGGCGGCACCGGCTCCTTCATCGACCAGATGGCGGCCCTTTTGCAGACCGACGCCACGGGCCTGAACGAAGCGGCGAAAGCGTATCAGAAAGTGTACCCCATCGCCGCCCGCTGCGGTGTGTTTGCCAAAACCGACATTCAGCCCCTCATCAACGAGGGCGCCACCCGGGCGGACCTGGCGGCGTCCATTTTCCAGGCGGTGGTGAACCAGACCATCTCCGGCCTTGCCTGCGGTAAGCCCATCCGGGGTACCGTGGCATTCCTTGGCGGCCCCCTGCACTTTCTGACGGAGCTGAAAGCCGCCTTTATCCGCACCCTGAAACTGACCGACGAGACCACCGTTGACCCGGAAAATTCCCACCTGTTTGCCGCCATGGGCGCGGCACTGGAAGCGGGGGACGGGGAAGCCGTGGCCCTGACCGAACTGCTTGAAAAGCTGGAAAAGGGCGTGGCGGTGACCTTTGAAATGCCCCGTCTGGAACCGTTGTTCCGGGACGAGGTGGAGTTCGCCGAATTCCAGTGTCGCCACAGCCGGGCTGTGGTGAAAAAGGAAGAACTGGAAACCTACCGGGGGGACTGCTTCCTGGGCATCGATGCCGGCTCCACCACCACCAAGCTGGCCCTCATCGGCGCGGACGGACAGCTCCTGTACCACTTCTACCGGGGCAATCAGGGCAACCCCATCCAGACGGCCCAGTTTGCCGTCTCGGAACTGAAACGTCTTCTGCCCGAGGAGGCGCACATCGTCCGGGCCTGCTCCACGGGCTACGGCGAGGCTCTGCTGAAAGCCGCCTTCTCTCTGGACGAGGGCGTGGTGGAGACCATCGCCCACACCACCGCCGCCGCCTTCTTTGATCCCGAGGTGGACTGCGTGCTGGACATCGGCGGGCAGGACATGAAGTGCATCAAGCTGAAAAACGGCACCGTGGACACCATTCTTCTGAACGAAGCCTGTTCCTCCGGCTGCGGCTCCTTCATTGAAAATTTCGCCACCTCTCTGGGCTTTACCGCGGAAGGCTTCGCCAAGGAGGCCCTGTTCGCCAAGGCTCCCGTGGACCTGGGCACCCGCTGCACGGTGTTCATGAATTCCAACGTCAAGCAGGCCCAGAAGGAGGGGGCATCGGTTTCCGATATCTCTGCTGGCCTTGCCTATTCCGTCATCAAAAACGCCCTGTACAAGGTCATTAAATTAGCCTCTCCCGAGGATTTGGGTAAACACATCGTGGTGCAGGGCGGCACCTTCCACAATCAGGCTGTCCTGCGGGCCTTTGAAAAAATCTCCGGCGTGGACGCTACCTGCCCGGACATTTCCGGCCTGATGGGCGCATTCGGTGCCGCCTTGGTGGCCCGGAGGCACTATACCGGGCAGGAAACCAAAATGCTCCCCCTGGACGACATTCTGAACCTGTCCTACACCACTACCTCTGTTCGCTGCGGCGGCTGCTCCAACAACTGTATGCTCACCGTCAACAAGTTCCCCGGCGGCAGAAAGCATATCAGCGGCAACCGCTGTGAAAAGGGCGCCGGCGGCGGTGAAAAAGGGGAGAAGGCCCCCAATCTGGTGCTCTACAAGCGCCAGCGGCTCTTTGACTACCCATCCCTTGAGGACGCCCCCCGGGGCACCATCGGCATTCCCAGAGTGCTGAATCTGTACGAAAACTACCCCTTCTGGGCCACGTTCTTTAAAGAATTGGGCTTCCGGGTGGTGCTGTCTCCCTTCTCTACCCGCAAAATTTACGAGCTGGGCATGGAGTCCATCCCCTCGGAATCTGAGTGCTACCCCGCCAAGCTCTCCCACGGCCACGTCCAGTGGCTCATCGATCAGGGCATCAAGACCATCTTCCACCCCTGCGTGTTCTACGAGCATCAGGAGACGAAGCAGGCCCAGAACCACTACAACTGCCCCATCGTGGTGTCCTACGCGGAGAATCTGAAAAACAACGTGGAGGCCATCAGCGACGGCGACGTGCACTACATCCGCCCCTTCATCGCCTTTACCAGCGAGAAGACCGCCGCCGACCGGCTGGTGAAGACTGCCGCCGAGGAGTGGGGGATTCCCGCGAAAGAAGTCCGGGCCGCTGTCCATAAGGCGTGGCTGGAACAGCAGCAGGCCAAGGCAGATATCCGGGCCGAGGGCAAGCGCAGACTTGCGGAAATGGAAGAAAAGGGCGGACGGGGTATCGTTCTCGCGGGCCGGCCCTACCACATCGACCCGGAGATCAACCACGGCATCCCCGAACTGATTTCCTCCTACGGCCTGACGGTGTTCACCGAGGACAGCCTGCCCATCGACTTTGACCCCGAGCGGCCTATTCGAGTCGTTGACCAGTGGGTGTACCACTCCCGGCTTTACAGCGCGGCCCAGTTTGTCTCCGGCAGGAACGATCTGGAACTGATCCAGCTCAATTCCTTCGGCTGCGGTCTGGACGCCGTCACCACCGATCAGGTCAGCGAAATTCTCGAAAAGAGCAACAAGCTGTATACGCTTCTCAAAATTGACGAAGTGAACAACCTTGGCGCTGTGCGCATCCGCATCCGCTCCCTGCTTGCTGCCATGGATATGCGCCGGGAGAAGAAAATTGTTGCGAAACCCGTGCCCATTACCTATGAACGCAAGGAATTTACCAAGGAAATGTTCAAGGAGGGCTACACCATTCTGGCCCCCCAGATGAGCCCCATCCACTTTGACATTCTGGAGCCGGTGGTGCGCAAGCACGGCTATCATCTCGTCCTGCTGGACAACGACAACCGGCAGGCCATCGACACGGGACTGAAATTCGTCAACAACGATGCCTGCTTCCCCTCCATCACCGTGGTGGGCCAGATCATGCAGGCCATCCTCTCCGGCAAATACGACACCGACCATCTGGCCGTCATGATGACCCAGACCGGCGGCTGCTGCCGGGCCAGCAACTACGTGGCCTTCATCCGCCGTGCTCTGGAAAAGGCGGGCCTGAGCCACATCCCCGTCATCTCCCTCAACGCCAACGGCATGGAGAAAAACGAGGGCTTCCACCTGTCCCCGGGCCTGATCAAGGACATGGTCGAGGCCGTGGTCTACGGCGACCTGCTCATGCGCTGCCTGTACCGGGTGCGGCCCTATGAACTGGAACCCGGCTCCGCCAACGCCCTGCACCAAAAGTGGCGGGACATCTGCATTGAGGAGCTGACTGGCGGGGGAAGCCGCCGGGGCTACAAGGAGCTGTGCACAAAAATCGTGGAGGAATTCGACAATTTCCCCATTGACGAGAGCCTGAGAAAGCCCCGTGTGGGCGTTGTTGGCGAAATTCTGGTCAAGTACATGCCCCTTGCCAACAATCACCTTGTGGACCTGCTGGAGCGGGAGGGTGCCGAAGCCGTGGTGCCTGACCTGATGGACTTCCTGAACTACAGCTTCTACAACGGCAAGTACAAGTCCGAGTTCCTTGGCGCGAAAAAGAGCAGCGATTTTGTGGCGGAGTCCGCCGTGAAGCTGATCCGCCAAATCCGCAAGCCCGCCCTGGAAGCCCTGGAAAAGTCCAAACGGTTCGAAGCCCCCATGCACATCGAGGATATCGCCGAGCAGACCAAGCCCTTCCTGTCCATCGGCAACCAGTATGGCGAAGGCTGGTTCCTCACCGGCGAAATGATCGAGCTGATCAAGACGGGGGTGCCCAACATCGTGTGCATCCAGCCCTTCGCGTGCCTGCCCAACCACGTGGTGGGCAAGGGCGTCATCAAGGCCCTGAAAAAGGCCTACCCCCAGGCTAACATCGCCGCCGTGGACTATGACCCCGGCGCCAGCGAGGTCAACCAGCTCAACCGCATCAAGCTGATGCTGTCCACCGCCCGGGAGAATCTGAACAAAGAACTGTCCGAGGCCCTGTGACGGCTAGTTCACTATTGACAAAAGGTCAAAAATGGAGTATCCTTAGCTCTAGATGAGGAAGCGCTTAAGTGCCGCGGCTGTCCGCATTTCCAGGAGCCGCGGAGAATAGTGAATCCGGTGCGAATCCGGAACGGTACCGCCACTGTATGCGCGGAGGTACGTCACAAGGCGAAAGCCGGTCATTGGGGGTTCCCCTGAGAAGGCTGTGATGTTACCCGTGAGGCGTAAGTCAGGAGACCTGCTTAAGTGTGATCATACTTTTGCCTCCGAGATAGGGGCAGATGGATGTTGTGAGTCAGCGGAAAAACGGCCGCGGCGATCCGAAGAGGGTTGCTGCGGCCGTTTTGCTGCCTTGGGTGTCGTTTCCTCCCCCTTTGGCGACACCGACGAATGCGGTTGATTGCCCAAGAACCGCAAGACGCACAACCACCGGGCACCGGTCGTTCCTGCCGGTGCCCGGAGAAATCAAACGAGAGAAGACGGCTGCCGATGAACACGGTTCGACAAGGTAATTTCATAGTTTCAGCTTCTGCATAACCGCGTGCAGAGGCTTTCTGCGTATCTCGATATAGTTGAAAGTTGAAAATGGAAAGTTGAAAGTGAAGGAGTCCCTGCGGGACAAATTTAAAATTGGAATCATCCCCGAAGGGGATACCATAACTTTCAATTTTCAACTTTCCACTTGCCAAGGAGGTGAAGCCTATGCATACCCCGATCCCCAGACTCATATTGGCCGGCACCAACAGCGGCTGCGGCAAGACCACCACGGTCTGCGCTTTTTTGCAGACGCTTGTAAACCGGGGCCTGAAAACCGGGGCCTTCAAGTGCGGCCCGGACTATATCGACCCCATGTTCCACAGCCGCATCATCGGGGCGAAAAGCGCCAACCTTGACCTGCACTTTTTCACCCCCAACACCCTGAATTACCTGCTGGCGAAAAACGCCGCCGACCGGGATATCAGCGTCATCGAGGGTGTCATGGGCTTCTACGACGGCGCGGGGCTGACTAGCACGAAAGGCAGCACCTACGAGGTGGCCCGGGTGACGGACAGCCCGGTGGTGCTGGTGGTGGGGGCCAAGGGGGCATCCTTGTCCATTCTCGCGACGATTCAGGGTTTTTTGGACTTTTACCCCGACAATCACATTAAAGGCGTGATTTTAAATCAGTGTACCGCCATGACCTATGCCGCCTTAGCTGCGGAAATCGAAAAACGCTTTCAAATCCGTGCCTTTGGCTTTCTGCCAAGTCTTCCCCAGTGTGCGCTGGAGAGCCGCCACTTGGGGCTGGTGACTGCCGCTGAAGTGGCGGATTTGAAGGAAAAAATGCAGATTTTGGCCCAACAGGCGGAGAAAACTCTGGATATTGACGGCCTGATCGGGCTGGCGAGCAGTGCCATGCCTGTAGCCTGCGACCCGGTTTTGCTTCCCCAAAAGGAGCCTGTGCGCATCGCCGTGGCCAGGGACAAGGCTTTCTGCTTTTACTACGAGGATTCTCTGGAAGCCCTAAAAGAAATGGGGGCGGAACTGATTCCTTTCAGCCCCCTTGCCGACAAAAAACTTCCCGACAATATCCACGGCCTGTATTTAGGCGGCGGCTACCCGGAGTTATATTTGGAGCAGCTCAGCGGAAATATCGAAATGCTTGGGTCCATCCGCAATGCACTGGAAAAGGGATTACCCTGCATCGCCGAATGCGGCGGCTTCATGTACCTGACCCAGTCCATCGCGGGACACCCCATGGCTGGCGCTCTGGAAGGGGAGTGCTTCAACACGGGCAAGCTGACCCGGTTCGGCTATGTAACCTTACAAGCGAAAAAGGACAATCTTCTCTGCAAAGCTGGCGGCGAAATTCCAGCCCACGAGTTCCATCACTGGGACTGCACCGTGCCGGGGAACACTTTCACCGCTACAAAACCAACGGGAAAACAGTGGAATTGCGCCTTTTCCAGTCAAACTCTTTACGCAGGCTATCCCCATTTCCACTTCTACGCCAACCCGGCCTTTGCCGAGGGCTTTATTGACACCTGTATCAAGGAGAAACATCGTCATGATTGAAAACATCAAACCCATGGACATCGAAAAGCGCAGCTTCGCCATCATCACGGAGCTGCTGGGGGACACGAAATTAGACCCGGAAAACGAGCTGGTCATCAAGCGGGTCATCCACACTTCGGCGGATTTTGACTATGTGCAAAATCTGGTCTTTTCCGACCACGCGGTGAGTAAGGGCATCGAAGCTCTGAAAAGCGGCTGCGACATCGTCACCGATACCCAGATGGCCCGCTCCGGCATCAACAAGACCATTCTGGGCAAACTGGGCGGCGAGGTGCACTGCTTCATGTCCGACCCGGATGTGGCGGCGGAAGCCAAGGAGCGGGGCATCACCCGGGCCATCGTCTCCATGGAACGGGCGGCAAAACTCCCGAAGCCCTGCATTTTCGCCATCGGCAACGCCCCCACGGCCCTCATCTCCCTGCACGAGCAGATTTTGGCGGGGAAGCTGAATCCGGCCCTGATCATCGGCGTGCCCGTGGGCTTTGTGAACGTGGTGGAGAGCAAGGAGCTGATCATCGGTTCTGACGTACCTTACATCGTGGCCCGTGGCCGCAAGGGCGGCAGCAACGTGGCGGCGGCCATCTGCAACGCCATGCTCTACCAGATCATGCGCTGAATATGGAGCAGTTTATCGAAAAAGACGGCAAGCGCCTGCGCTTCGGCTACACCACCGGCTCCTGTGCCGCGGCGGCAGCCAAGGCGGCGGCGTGGATGCTGCTGACGGGGCAAAAAAAGGAAGAAATCTCCCTGATCACCCCCAAGGGCGTGGCCCTGACCCTTCCCGTTCTGGACATCACCATGAAGCAAAACCGGGTGTCCTGCGCCATCCGCAAGGATAGCGGCGACGACCCGGACGTGACCAACGGGACACTGATTTATGCAGAGGTCTCCACCAAAGAGACACCGGGCATCGTCATCGACGGCGGCTTCGGCGTGGGCCGGGTCACGAAAAAGGGCCTTGACCAGCCGGTAGGCAACGCCGCCATCAACTCCGTCCCCCGGCAGATGATCCGGGAGAATCTGGAGGAAATTCTGACGTTGACCGACCAAAAATGCGGCCTGAATGTGGTCATTTCCGTGCCGGAAGGGGAGAGACTGGCAAAGCAGACCTTTAATCCACGCTTAGGTATTGTGGGCGGCATCTCCATCCTTGGCACCACGGGCATCGTGGAGCCAATGAGCGAAAAGGCCCTCGTTGACACCATCCGGGTGGAATTAAAGCAGCGCAGGGCAAACGGGGACGAGTACGTCCTGCTGACCCCCGGCAACTACGGCTGCGACTTTATCCGCGCGGGGCTGGCCCTGAACCCGGAGCAGGCGGTGCAGTCCTCCAACTTCATCGGGAAGACCCTCGATATCTGCCGGGAGCTGGGCTTCCGGGGCGCGCTGCTGGTGGGTCACATCGGCAAGCTGGTTAAAATTGGCGGCGGCATGATGAACACCCACAGTAAGTACGGCGACTGCCGCATGGAAATTCTGGCGGCCCACGCGGGCGCGGCGGGACTTTCTCCCGAGAAGATCGGGGAACTGCTGGGTTGCGTCGCCTGTGATGACGCCCTGCGGATCATGAAGGAAGCAGGGTGTATGGAAGAAACCTTAACGGGATTATTGAGCCGAATCCTGTTCCACCTGCGCCACCGGGCGGGGGAGGATATGGAAATCGGCACCATCCTGTTTTCCAAGGAATACGGGCTTCTGGCGAAATCCGACAACGCCATGGAGCTGATCGAAAAAATCACGGAGGGGTAGAAGTATGGTACATTTTGTTGGCGCGGGCAGCGGCGCGGTGGATCTCATCACCGTGCGGGGCGCAAAGCTGCTGGGGGAAGCGGACGTGGTCATCTACGCCGGTTCTCTGGTGAATCCGGATCTGCTGAACTACTGCAAGGAAGGCTGCGAAATTCACAACAGCGCGAAAATGACCCTGGAACAGGTCATTGATGTGATAAAAGATTCGGAAAAAGCGGGAAAAACCACCGTGCGCCTGCACACCGGCGATTCCAGCATCTATGGCGCGGTGCGGGAGCAGTTTGACGAATTGGAGAAACTGGGCATCGAATACGACGTGTGCCCCGGCGTCAGCGCCTTCTGCGGCGCGGCCTCTGCGCTGAAAGCGGAGTACACCCTGCCGGACGTGAGCCAGACCGTCATCATCACCCGGACGGCGGGCCGCACCCCGGTGCCCGAGCGGGAATCCATCCGCTCCCTCGCCGCCCACCAGTCCACCATGGTGCTGTTCCTGAGCACCTCTCTGACGGATCAATTGCAGGCCGAGCTTCTGGCTGGCGGCTATCCCGGCAGCACCCCCGTGGCGGTGGTGTACAAGGCCACATGGCCCGACCAAAGGATTTTCCGCTGCACCGTGGACACCCTCCACAAGACCGTCACGGAAAACGGCCTGACCAAGACCGCTCTCATCATCGTGGGCAACTGCATGGGAGATGAATATATGAGAAGCCTTCTCTACCACCCCGGATTCACCACCGAGTTCCGGGAGGCAACCCAGTGAGGGCCAGCATTTTCGCCTTCAGCCGTCAGGGCTGCCAGACCGCCCGAAAAATCATGGGGGCCTGCCCAGACGCAGTATGGCAGAGCTTCACCATGGAGCGGTTCGGGGAAGCGGACTTTTCGCCTATCACCCCTAAGTGCTATGGGGAGTGCTTTTCCTCCTCGGAACTGATGGTGTTCGTCGGCTCCTGCGGCATCGCGGTGCGAAAAATCTCCCCCTATGTCCGCGATAAGCGGACAGACCCGGCGGTGATCTGTGTGGACGAGCTGGGCACCTTTGTGATCCCTCTGCTGTCCGGTCACATCGGCGGCGCCAACGCCTTTGCCCGAAAGCTTGCAGACAGCCTGCACGCCACCCCGGTGATCACGACAGCCACCGACATCAACCGCCGCTTTTCCGTTGACACCTGGGCCACGGAAAACGGCTGCGCCATCAGCTCCATGAAGATCACGAAGGCCGTATCCGCCGCTATTCTGGAAGTGGATATCCCCCTGAAAAGCGACTTTTCCATATCTGGAAATCTGCCGAACGGGGTGATGACCGGAGAAAATGGAGGTTTAGGAATTTATCTGACGGTAACGGAGAAGGAACCCTTTGAAGATACTCTCCGTCTGATTCCCCATATTCTGCACCTCGGCATCGGCTGCCGCCGGGGCACGGAGAAGGAAGCCATTGAGAACGCGGTTACGCAGGTTTTCCAAGAGAATGGCCTGGACTTCCGGGCCGTCAAGTGTGCCGCGTCCATCGACTTAAAACAGGATGAAGAAGGATTACTGTCCTTCTGTAAAGGACAAAATATCCCCATCAATTTTTACACGGCAGAGGAATTGGAATCCGTGCCGGGGGAATTCACCCCCTCGCCCTTCGTTCAAAAGGTCACGGGGGTGGACAACGTCTGCGAACGGGCCGCGCTGGCCGGGGCAGACCACTTAATTGTAAAGAAAACCGCCTGCCATGGAGTCACCGTGGCAGTGGCAATGGAAAAATGGGAGGTACACTTTGGGTAAGCTGATTGTTGTGGGCATTGGCCCCGGGGACTACGAAAATATGACCGTCCGGGCAGACCGGGCGCTGCAAACCTGCGATACCATCATCGGGTATCATGTTTATGTAAACCTCGTCAAGGAGCGCTATCCCGACAAGGAATTTCTGACCACCCCCATGACACGGGAGACCCAGCGCTGCCAGATGGCGCTGGACGAGGCCCTGAAAGGCAAAAACGTCGCCATGGTCTGCTCCGGCGACAGCGGCATCTACGGCATGGCGGCTCTCATTTATGAACTGCGTGGCGAAGCCACAGAGCCGGAAATCGAGGTTATCCCCGGCCTGACGGCAGCCTGCAGCGGCGCGGCGATTTTGGGCGCGCCTCTGACCCACGATTTCGCGGTTATCAGTCTCAGCGACCGGCTGACCCCTTGGGAGAAAATTGAAAAGCGGCTGGAATGCGCCGCTCAGGCAGACCTGAGCATAGTGCTCTACAACCCCGCCAGCCACGGCCGCCCCGACCATCTGCGCCGGGCCTGTGAGATTTTGCTGCGGGTGCTTCCCGAGGACCGCCCCTGCGCCGTGGCCCAGCACATCGGCCGGGAGGGCGAAAACCGCCGTTTCTACACGCTGGGGGAGCTGAAGGATGCGGAGGTGGATATGTTCTGCACCGTGTTCATCGGCAACGACTCCACCCGGATGATTGGCGGCAACATGGTCACCCCCAGAGGTTACCGGGATGTGTAAGCTGTGCGTCTTCGCCGGCACTACCGAGGGCCGGGAGCTGGTGGAGTTCCTCTGCACCCAAAATCTGACCGTTACCGCCTGCGTGGCGACGGAATATGGGGAAACCCTGCTGAAACCAAGGGAAAATCTGACCATTTCCGCCCAGCGGCTGACGGAGCAGGAGATGGAAGCCCTGTTTTCCCGGGAAAACTTCGATCTGGTCATCGACGCCACCCACCCCTACGCCAGCGTGGTGACGGAGAATATCGCTTCGGCCTGCGAAAAAGCGGGGTTGCCCTATCAGCGTCTCTTGCGCACAGGCTGCGGGGCAGGGGAGGACGCAGTGTTCGTGCCGGACATCCCCGCCGCAGTAGCGTATCTGAACGGCACCGAGGGAACGATTCTTCTTACCACAGGTTCCAAGGAACTGGCAAAATATGCGAATCTAGCGAATTTTGCCGACCGGGTCTACGCAAGGGTTCTTCCCATGGAGGACTCTCTCCGCCTGTGCCAGAGCGCGGGATTGAAGCCCGCCCACATCCTCGCCATGCAGGGGCCGTTCAGCGTCGATATGAACATCGCCATGCTGAAAAGCGTGGGGGCAAAATATCTGGTCACCAAGGATTCCGGTACCGCCGGGGGTTTTGACGAGAAGGTCACCGCCGCCCGTACCGCAAACGCCACGCTGGTGGTCATTGGCCGCCCGCCCCAGCGGGAGGGACTGACCCTGCCCGAGACCATCGACCTTTTATGCACAAAATTTGATTTTCACCGCAGGCCCAGGGTAACCGTCGTTGGCATCGGCCCCGGCAGCCGGGAAGCTATGACGGTGGAGGTTCGCCGCGCCATGGAGGAAGCGGACTGCCTGATCGGCGCGAAACGGATGCTGGAAGCGGGTCTGCGTCCGGGACAGACGGTATTTGATGCCGTGTCCCCAACAAAAATTGCGGAATATATCCAAAATCACCCGGAATTTCGTAAGTTTACGGTGGCAATGTCGGGAGATGTGGGCTTTTTCAGCGGCACCAAAAAGCTGCTGCCGCTCCTTGAAAATTGCGAAGTCACCGTCCTGCCGGGCCTTAGCTCCATGGTGTACCTGTGCGCAAAATTGGGCACCTCCTATGAGGATGTGCGCCCAATCAGCCTGCACGGCCGGGATCACGACATCGTTCCGGATATCAAAAAATACCGCCGGGTGTTCACGCTGGTGGGCGGGGACAACGGCATGGGTGTGCTGTGCCGGAAACTCACAGAAGCGGGCCTTGGCACCGTGAAGGTCAGCGTGGGCGAAAACTTAAGCTACCCCCAGGAGCGCGTTATCGTCGGCACCGCCGCTGAGCTGTCAGAAAAAATTTTTGAGAGCCTGAGCGTTGCCCTCATTGAAAATACCTCTGCTGACCCAATTGTGACCCACGGCCTGCCGGATGAAGCCTTCCAGCGCACGGAATCCGTGCCTATGACCAAGAGCGAGGTGCGCAGCGTGTGCCTGTCCAAGCTGGCCCTGACCGAACACGCGGTTTGCTGGGACGTGGGCGCGGGCAGCGGCAGCGTTGCCATCGAAATGGCTTTGCAGGCCGTTTGCGGGGAGATCTACGCCATCGAGCGGAAGGACACCGCGGTGGAACTGCTCCGCGAGAACACCAGCCGGTTTGGACTGAGCAACATGACCGTGGTGCCGGGGCTTGCCCCGGAGGCCTGCCGGGAACTGCCCGCTCCCACCCACGTCTTCATCGGCGGCAGCGCGGGGAATATGCGGCAGATTTTGGAAGAAATTCTGGATAAAAACCCCAACGCCCGGATCGTCGCCACGGCGGTGACCCTGGAATCCGTGGCAGAGCTGACCCAGTGCATGAAGGACATCCCCTTCACCTTTACCGAGGTGGTGTCCATGACGGTAGCCCGGGACCGGAAGGCGGGACCCTATCACCTGATGATGGGTCAGAACCCTATTTTTATCTTTACCATGCAGGGAGGAAACCGCCAATGTGGTCACTGTGCGCCCTGATTCTGGGCTTTTGCCTTGATTTACTGATTGGCGACCCTCACGGGATCCCCCATCCCGTCGTATATATCGGCAAGCTCATCGATGTAACGGAGAAGGGAATGCGCAAGCTGTTCCCCAAAACCGTCCGGGGCGAGAATTTTGCCGGGGCCGCCATCTGGCTCGTCGTGGTCACCGTCAGCACGGGCCTACCCGCCGTGATTTTATGCCTTGCCTATGGTGTAAGCCACTGGCTGGGCCTCGCCTTGGAAACAATTATGTGCGCCCAAATTCTCGCCACCAAATCTCTGCGACAGGAGAGCATGAAGGTCTACGCCGCCCTGAAAACGGGGGATTTGGAGAAGGCCCGGTACGCCGTCTCCATGATCGTGGGCCGGGACACGGAGGCTCTGGATGAAGCGGGGGTGGCCCGGGCGGCGGTGGAGACCGTGGCGGAGAACACCTCCGACGGTATCATCGCCCCCATGCTGTTCCTCGCCATCGGCGGTGCGCCTTTGGGCTTTTTCTACAAGGCCGTGAACACCATGGACTCCATGCTGGGCTATGTGGAGATGCCCTATAAAAATGTGGGCCTTGTCCCCGCCAAAATGGACGACGTATTCAACTACATCCCAGCCCGGATTTCCGCCCTGCTGATGCTCGGAGCGGGAAGCCTGCTGGGGCTGAACGGCAAAAACGGCTGGAAGATTTTCCGTCGTGACCGCTATAACCACGCCAGCCCCAACTCCGCCCAGACCGAATCCGTCTGCGCGGGACTCATGGGCCTGCGGCTGGCAGGAGACGCCTGGTATCACGGCGTTCTGCACAAGAAGAAATTCATCGGCGACCCGATCCGGGAAATCGTGCCGGAGGACATCCCTCTGGCCTGCCGCCTGCTCTACGGCACGGCATTTTTGGGCCTGCTGGTCTTCTCTGTGGTAAAATATTTGATCCTTTTTTAAGGATGCGAATCAAGATTTGAAAAGGTAAAAACGTATGTCATTCCGACTGGAGCGCAGCGGAATGGAGGAATCTTTCCCGTTCGTTCTTCCTTTGACGTTCCCACAAATGGTAATGCGGAAGATTCCTCCACTCGTGACCCTCGGTCGGAATGACAAATGGGATGTGTTTCCCACATTTTCCAAACATTTCAACTTTTGATTCGTATTAAGGAGAACCCTATGCTTTACGGAATCACGAACCCTCACGGGGGGGATATTTACGGCGGCGGCGTGACGCTGGATTTTTCCGCCAACACCAACCCCTTCGGCACGCCGGAGGGGGTCATTCAGGCGGTGCAGGAAGCCCTGCCGGAAATGTACCGCTACCCAGACCCCTACTGTCGCTCCCTTGTGGACGCTATCGCGGATTTTGAGGGTGTGGATAAAAAATTTATCCTCTGCGGCAGCGGCGCGGCGGAGCTGATCTACGCCTACTGCGCGGCGGCGCGTCCGAAAACCGCGCTGGAACTGGCGCCGACGTTTTCGGAATACGCACTGGGCCTTGCCCGGGTGGGATGCACAGTAAAGCACTACTACCTGACCCCGGACAACGGCTTCCGTCTGGATGAACATTTCTTGTATCACTTGGAAGATACCACCCCGGAGGCGGTGTTCCTGTGCAACCCCAACAACCCCACCGGGGCGCTGATCGAACCGCAGCTTCTGAAAAAAATACTGGATTTCTGCAAGGAATCTCATATAAAACTGTTTATTGACGAATGTTTCCTGGATTTGTCGGATAACGGACAGAGTATGAAACAGTATCTGCGGAACTATCCCAACCTGTTCCTGCTGAAAGCCTTTACCAAAAGCTACGGCATGGCGGGCATCCGTTTGGGCTACTGCCTGTGCTCTGACGGTGAGCTTTTGAAGGCCATGGCCCGGGAAGTCCAGCCATGGAACGTATCCTCCCTTGCCCAGGCGGCGGGCATCGCGGCGCTGAAAGAAACGGCGTTTCTGCAAAAAACGAAAGACTTGATTGGGGTCGAACGCCCCTGGCTGAAAGGGCAGCTGGAAGCCTTTGGCTTTTATGTGTGTCCTTCCAGCGTGAACTACCTGCTGTTCCAAGGGCCGACAGATTTGTACACGAAACTGAAAGAAAAAGGCATTGCCATCCGAAACTGCGACAACTATCCCGGCCTGACCCACGGTTGGTACCGCATCGCCGTGCGGCGGCACGAGGAAAACGAAATTCTAATGACTGCCATCGAAACGATCGTAAAGGGGGCGTGACTATGGCGAAAAATATCATGATCCAGGGCACCATGTCCAACGCGGGCAAGAGCCTGCTGTGCGCCGGACTGTGCCGGGTTCTTAAACAGGACGGCTACCGGGTGGCCCCCTTCAAGAGCCAGAACATGGCGCTCAACTCTTTCATCACCGCGGACGGCGGGGAGATGGGCCGTGCCCAGGTGGTGCAGGCGGAGGCCGCCGGCATTGCCCCGGACGTGCGCATGAACCCCATTCTGCTGAAGCCTACCACCGACGTGGGCAGTCAGGTGATTGTGAACGGTCAGGTCAAGGGCAATATGCGGGCCATGGAATACTACCGCCGCAAGCGGGAGTTTGTGCCCGAGGTCATGCAGGCCTACGATTCTCTGGCTGCCGAATACGATATCATCGTCATCGAGGGCGCGGGCAGTCCCGCGGAGATCAACCTCAAGCAGGAGGACATCGTGAACATGGGCCTTGCAAGAATGGTGGATGCCCCCGTCCTGCTGGTGGGCGACATCGACCGGGGCGGCGTGTTTGCCCAGCTCTACGGCACCGTGGCCCTGCTGGAAGAGGACGAACGGGCGCGAATTAAGGGCACGGTCATCAACAAATTCCGGGGGGACAAGGCGATTTTAGAGCCGGGACTGAAAACGTTGGAGGAACTGTGCGGCGTGAGCGTGGCGGGGGTCATTCCCTATGTCCATGTGGATATCGACGATGAAGACAGCCTGTCCGAGCGCTTTAACCGGGATACCCAGCGGAAACTGCTGGATATTGCCGTCATCCGCCTGCCCAGAATCTCCAATTTCACCGATTTTGCGCCCTTCGAGCGCTACGGCAACGTGTCCGTGCGGTACGTAACTTCCGTGGAAGACCTCCACGACCCGGACCTGATCCTGCTCCCCGGCACCAAGAGCACCATCGCCGACCTTCTCTGGCTGCGCCAGTGCGGTCTGGAAGCGGCAATTCAGAAAGCCGCCTCCGCCGGGACGCTGGTCATGGGCATCTGCGGCGGCTACCAGATGCTGGGCACCTCTGTAGCAGACCCCGATCAGGTGGAAGCTGCCGGGGTGACAGAGATCGCCGGGCTGGGCTTACTTCACATGGACACGGTGTTCCGTGGGGACAAGGTGCAGACCCAGACGAAGGGTGTGTTCGCCGGGGTCACGGGAATGCTGAAAAATCTCAACGGCCTATCCTACGAGGGCTACGAAATTCACATGGGCCGCAGTCAGGAGAAGCTGCCCGCCCTGAATGGCGGCGGCAATATCTACGGCAGTTACATCCACGGCATTTTCGACGCCCCCCGGATCGCGGATACCATTTTGAAAGCGGTCTGTGCCCGGAAGGGGCTGGACTTCTCCGCCTTGGAGACCTACGATGCCACCGAGTACAAGGAGCGGCAGTATGACATTCTGGCCGACGCCGTCCGGGAAGGGCTTAATATGGATTTGGTCTACAAAATCATCAACCGGGAGGTCTAGCATGGCGGGGCTGATTCATCTGTACTGCGGCGACGGCAAGGGAAAAACCACCGCCGCCGTGGGGCTGGCAGTCCGGGCCTCCGGGGCCGGGAAACGGGTGGTTTTCACCCAGTTTTTCAAGGATGGCAGCTCCTCCGAGGTGGAATCCTTAAAGTGTCTCGGCATCCGAACAGTGCACGCCCGGACGGTGAAGGGCTTTTACCGCTCCATGACTGAGCAGGAGAGGGAACAGGCCCGGCAGGACTACACCGCCCTGTTTCGTCAAGTCACTGCCGCCGCAAAGGACGCGGATCTTCTGATTCTGGACGAGATCGTCTCCGCCTGCAACCGGGGCGTGGTGCCGGAGGGGATGGTGGTGGACTTCCTGAGAAACAAACCGCAAAAGCTGGAAGTGGTGCTCACCGGCCGGGAACCGTCCCCGGCGCTTACCGAACTGGCGGACTATATCACCGAAATGCGCAAGCTGCGCCATCCCTTTGACCGGGGCGTAGCGGCGAGAAAAGGGATTGAGTATTGACTATGGAACAGAAATTAAAAGAGATTTTGCAGTCTGTAACACCTTTGGACGAAGCTGCCATGGAGGAAGCCCGGAAGCGGCAGGCCCAGCTGGCCAAGCCCCCCGGAAGTCTGGGGTGGCTGGAAGACCTGTCCATCCAGCTGGCGGGCATCACCGGAAAGGTACATAATTCCCTTGACAAAAAGCACCTTCTGGTGTTCTGCGCCGACAACGGCGTGTATGAAGAGGGCGTTGCCAGCTCACCCCGGTCGGTGACCCTGATGCAGACCATCAACCTGACCCGGGCGAAAACCGGCGCGTCGGTGCTTGCCAGGCACGTTGGTTCTGCCATCACCGTCTGCGACGTGGGCGTGGACGCGGACATCCGTGAAAGTGCGGTTCTGAACAAAAAGATCGCCTACGGAACGAAAAATATGACGAAGGAACCCGCCATGACCCGGGAGCAGGCCTTGACCGCCATCCTCACCGGCATTGAGCTGGCCCGGGACACCGACGCGGATGTCTTCGGCATCGGCGAAATGGGCGTGGGCAATACCACCACCTCCGCCGCTGTCCTGTCCGTCCTGCTGGGTGCGGATGTGGAGCAGGTCACGGGCCGGGGCGCGGGCATCACCGACGAGGGCTTCCTGAAAAAGAAGAACGCCATTCGGAAAGCCATCGAAATCAACCAGCCCGAGCCTACCGATGTGGTGGATGTGCTGCGCAAGGTGGGCGGCTTCGACCTTGCCGCCATGTGCGGCGGATTCATCGGCAGCGCCCTGACCCACCGTCCAGTGGTCATCGACGGCTTTATCTCCGTGGTGGCGGCCCTGTGCGCCGTTCGGCTGTGTCCCAATGTCCGGGGCTATCTGGTGCCCAGCCACGCATCCTTCGAAATTGGCTACCGCCTTGCCATGGAGGCTCTCGACTTGCAGCCCATTTTCCTGCTGGGAATGCGCCTGGGCGAGGGCAGCGGCTGCCCCCTGGCTTTCCAGGTGCTGGACGCCGCCTGCGCCATCATCAATGATATGGCAACCTTCGACCAGGCGGGCATCGACGACGGGTACTTAGACGAAATTCGCCAGGGCGACAAGTTCTCCGTGGAGGGGGCAAGATGATCGTCTTCGTCTCCGGCGGCGCGAAAAACGGCAAATCCAGCTTTGCGCAGGATTTGGCTGTAAAACTTGCCGACGGCGGGAAGCGGTACTATGCGGCAACCATGATCCCCGTGGACGAGGAAGATCATGCGCGCATCCGAAAGCACGTTGCCGACCGGGATGGACTGGGCTTTGAAACCATCGAGTGCGGCGGTGATATCCTTTCCTGCCTGAACCACGACAGAAACGGCTCTTTTCTGCTGGACAGCGTGACGGCCCTGCTGCAAAACGTGATGTTTCCGGTGGAAAAGAATTACGAAATGGACTTGCAGGCGGCGGAAACATGCGCACAGGACGTTGTGACCTTTGCGAAAAGTGTCGCCAACGCGGTGATCGTCAGCGACTACATCTACTCCGATGCCCAGCGTTATGATGAATCCACCGAATGCTACCGCCGCTGCCTTGCCCGCATTGACCGCCTGCTGGCCCAAGTCAGCGACACGGTGATTGAGGTCAGCGCGGGGCAGTTGATTTTCCACAAGGGGGGACTGACCGAATGAAGCGGTTTTTTCACGCGTTCTTCATGTGCCAGAGTATGTTCTGCGCCATTCCCTGTCCCTGCCGGGTCTGGGACGAGGAGGCCCGCCCTCTGATGCTGCCCATGCTGCCGCTGGTGGGGCTGGAAATCGGCGCTTTATGGGCGTTTTTCGGCTGGCTGACGGCAGTTTTTGGGCTTCCCGTTCTGATTCGGGCGCTGGTTCTGGCCCTGTGGCCTTATCTTGCAACAGGGTATCTTCATCTGGACGGCTTCATGGACGTGACGGATGCCGTCAAATCCTGCCGGGACTTAAACCGCCGCCGGGAGATTTTGAAGGATTCCCATGTGGGTTCCTTTGCGGTCATCGGGCTGTGTATGCTGTTGCTTACCCAATTCGCGGTGTTCGCCTCCATTTCTGCTGACAAAAGCTGCCTGATTTTGCTGTTTCTGCCTGCCGTCAGCCGCTGCGGCTCTGCCCTTGCGGTGACGGCACTGCCATCCATGTCCACCAGCCAGTACGCCGCCCAGAAAAAGCCCACGGCCCATTTGGTGGTCATCACCGCCATGCTGTGCCTGTTTGTGGTGCTGGGCTTTGTGCTCTGCGGGCGGATGGGCTTTGCGCTGGTGGGCTGCGTGGCGGGCTACACTTTGGCTCTGCGCCGGGGCTACCGAAGCCTTCAAGGCATGAACGGTGACATCGCGGGCTACGCCCTGACCATCGGCGAATTGTGCGGCGCGGCGGTATTTGCTTTGCTGTAGAAATCAATAGTTGAAATGTTCGGGAAATGCGGGAAACGCACCCCGTTTGTCATTCCGACCGAGCAAAGCGAGTGGAGGAATCTTCCACGTTACCGCTTGTGGGAACGTGAAAGGAAGAACGAACGGGAAAGATCCCTCCATTGCGCTGCGCTTCAGTCGGAATGACATACGTTTTCTAACCTTGATTCGCATGATAGGAGAATGTGTATGATTTTGATCATCGGCGGGGCCTATCAGGGCAAGCTGGACTACGCGAAAGCGGCCTTTTCCCTGACCCCGGAGGATATTTTTACCTGTGCAGGTGCAGAGATCGACTTTTCCAAACGCTGTGTCAACGCCCTGGAAGAATTCTGCTATGCCTGCGTCCAACAGGAACTTGACCCGGTGGACTATTTTCGGTCCCACGAAGGAGCTTGGCAGGACAGCATCCTGATCTGCAATGACCTGTCCAGCGGCGTGGTGCCCATGGATGCGGCAGACCGCCAGTGGCGGCACAGCACCGGGCGGCTGTGCCAGTATCTGGCAAGGCAGGCCAATCAGGTCAGCCGGATCTTCTGCGGATTGGAGCAGCGGCTGAAATGAGCATCTATCTGATCCGCCACGGCAAGACCGCTGCCAACGAACAGCGCCGCTACTGCGGCAGCACCGACCTGCCCCTGTCGGAAAAAGGCCGGGAAGAGCTGCGTTCGCTGTGCTATGACATTCATCCCCAGAGCTTCCTCACCAGCGGAATGAGACGCACCGACGAAACCCTGCAAATCCTCTTTGGAACGGTACCTTTTTCTGTCGATACCCGGTTCCGGGAGGTGGATTTCGGGGATTTTGAGATGAAGACCTACGAGGAATTAAAGGATGACCCAGCCTATCAGGACTGGCTCACCGGGGACAATGAAGCAAACGTTCCTCCCCACGGCGAAAGCGGTGTCCAGATGACCCGCCGGGTGCTGGAAGCATTTTCAGAACTTCCCGACGGCACCGCTCTCATCACCCACGGGGGTGTCACCGCCGCCATCATGGCGCACCTGTTCCCGGCGGAGGGGAAGCACCGCTACCAGTGGCAGCCCCAAAACGGCCGGGGCTATGAAATTGACGGCGGCACCTACCGCCCCATTCCCTGAAAAAAGCACGCTCCCGGATTTCGGGAGCGTGTTTTCACGTAAGGCTTGCAAAACCATTCAAAAAGGGCTATAATATTCAAAAATAAGCATAAGGAGAGATGGTATGAAGACCATAAAGCTGGGTTACTGCGGCATGGGTGACGACTTTAACGAGACACAAAATCTGATTTATGACATTTTAAAGCTGCAAGGCTTTGACGTGCAGATTTGTGACGACCCGGACTACCTGATCTGCAATTTTTCCGAGGACGACCACTACCCCTACTGCGGCAAGCCCCAGGTGCGCATCATGCACTCCGGGGAGAACTACATCCCGGACTTTAACCTGATCGACTACTCCATCTGCCCCTATCCCATCCAGTTCGGCGACCGGAATTTCTACCTGCCCACCTGCGTCTGGCCCCGCAGCCACTGGCAGAGCCTGCCGGATAAGCCCCGGACCCGGGAAACGGCGGAAGCCCTCCTAAAGCAGAAGGAATACTTCGCCAATTTCATCGCGGGCCATGAGTCGGAATTCAATATCCGGGGGGACTTCTTCAAAAAGCTCAGCCAGTACAAGCGGGTGGAATCCCCCGGCTCCTACCTCAACAATATGCCGGACGGCAAGGTGGTCAGCTTTGAAAACGAGAGCAAGGTGGACTTCCAGCGCAAGTGCAAATTCACCCTCTGCTTTGAGAGCACCAACCACTACGGCTTCGTGACGGAGAAGATCATGGATGCCTTCTACGCCGACACCATCCCGGTGTACTACGGCAGCCCCACGGTGACGGAAGTTTTCAACAGGGACGCCTTTATCAACGTGGGGGACTACCCCTCCTTCGACGCGGCCATGGAAGCCATCATTGCCCTTGACCAGGACGATGAAGCTTACATTCGGATGCTGAGCCAGCCCATTCTGGTGGACCCCCAGTATCCCCAGCGGCTGGAAGAGGAGCTGGGGGCCTACATCAAGCACATTTTCGACCAGCCTTTGGAGCAGGCCTACCGCCGCAGCCGGGTCTATCATCCCAAGTATATTGACGATTACCTGGCCCGCAGCGTCGATTCCGACACCCTGACCATGGGGAACCTCTTGTCGAGGATGAAGGATAAGGTCATCGGAAAGCTGCGCAGAGGATAACCAAAAGGTCTCCCAGCGTAGGGCGGGGTCATGACCCCGCCGACCAGTGACGATTATTTATTTCTCTGGTTGAGTGGTACCTGTTCAAAACCAGAACGTGGTCGGCGCGGTCATGACCGCGCCCTACGAAAATGGAGGGATAGACCATTCGCATATGCTCAAGGGCGTGCCGTAATTTGCGGCACGCCCTTTCTTTATACTAAAACCTGATTAAAAACTTTAAATCTTTCCGGTCTGAATTGCGTCAG
>JAUNSH010000084.1 GCA_030539285.1 Eubacteriales bacterium | reverse complement strand
ATGTTGACCTCTTTCGCCTGGATGCGTTTCTGGCCAAGCGCCTGTTCGTTCATCAGCACCGCCAGCTGGCCGTAAGCAGTCAGGTGTTCTACATCGGCGGCCTCCCCAAATCCGGTAAACTGGATCTCTTCCGGCGCAAACGTCAGCCCATAGATGCTTTTTCCGTTCTGCTCTTCATAATCTGCGACTGCCCGCAGGAAATTCGCCTTGCTGAATGCGCAGGAATCATCCTTAAGTGCCTCCACCAATTCTTCCTCTACATGGAAATGCCCGCCGGTCGCTTTGTTAATAAGTGCGCCCCGGCTGTAGATCAAGTTGACCAGGTTGCGGAGTGAAGTGCCGGTATGCCGCCCGATCGGAATGGGGAATGCCATGTTCAGGTCGATGGCGGTTTCTGTGTCTGCGGCAGGTTCGGATGCGTCTGCAGCCTCTTCGGTTTCCGTGTTCTCCACCCTCTCCGGCTCTTCGGGTTCAGCAACTTCTTGTGCTTCACAGTTCTCCATCTCTGTATCTTCCTGCTGCTCGGCTTCAGCAAACTCTTCGGTCTCCGCATCGGCTTCCATCTCTTCGCCATCCTCCTGCGGCTCCGTCACATTCTGTTCGACATTCTCTTCCGTCGCTTCTGGCTCTGCTTCCGCTACCTCTTCCGTCGCTCCCGGCTCTGTTTCTGTATCCGTCTCCACAGCCACATCTTCCGTCTCAGCCGTTCCCTCGGTATCCTCAACCACCTCACCTCCAGTGATCATCCCCTCTCCCATCAGCGCCGTTAGGACATCTGCATTGGCGGCTTCTTCATCCACCAGGAGGCTTCCCTCCCGGTCAACCGTGTACTCCCCGCATACAAAAGCGTAGGTCGGTGTCCTCATGTATACCGGGCGGATGCCGGTCAGCTCACCCAGGCGTTTCACTAATTCTTTTCTGTCTTCTACGTTTTTCTCAAATTTCAGCATATCGTTCCGCTCCTTTCTTTTCCCGCCATTTTCCGGGGCAACTGCCCGCCCCTCCCTTGCGGTATGGACATATTCGCTCTGAAAGCCCCAAATAGCAAGTCAATTATCTGATAATTACCAGAACCTACCGAATGCACAAAATAGCAGGCCCTGTATTGTGTAAATTATGCCGCACTTTTATCTCCGGCTAATCCAGGAACAAACAAGCAGGGCTATGTCAGCCAGGATAAGAATCACACAGACAGCGATGAATACCACCGCAACTACCATTTCAATCATCAATGTCACCTCCTGAATAAAAATATGTGTTATGTACCGTGGCGCCAGCCAGCCAAGTCATCATTACTCAGCCGGCCAGCGCCACCGTTCATTTCTCTTTCCCCGCCGCCCAGACAATGCCGGAGAGGACAAAATACACACACGGGAGCGCTACCCCGTTCCCCCAGAGGCGGTACTCTGCACTATCCGAGTACGGATCAGCCAGCCATTTACGGATCTGTTTCTCCGTTTTCGGCTTCTTCGCATGGGTCACTATCTGTCGGTGCGTCTCAAACACATCCGTCCAGAGCGCAATCTCCTCATCCGTTGGGTTCTCCGTCCCAAGATTCCCGCACCACCAATCAGGGAATCCCTGCAGCCTGGCGCATTCGGTCGGTGTCAGGCGGCGTACAATATAATACGGCTCCGGAGGCGTCACCTTTTCTTTTGCCACTACGGGCGGGTCTTTATAGTCCCGCGCCAGAAGCGTCGGTGTTTTCTCCTCCTCTACCTGTGTGTATTCCCCGGTGGTCATGCAGTAAGCCACTGCGTGGCGGTCCGAAGTATCCAGCGTAAAGGATACCTCTTCATTAACGCCGTCCCCCTGCGGCCCGTTCTTATCCGAACGCCCGATCATGCTGCCCTGCAGGACGTAAGTCTGCTGCTTCATTCCCGGTTCCGCCGCCAATGCGCCGGATTTATCATGAAGATCCCGCACCTCATCCCGCTGGTTTTGCGTAAAGGCTACGATTGCGATTCCCCCCTGCGAACAGTCCGGCCGGCCGCCGTTCTGGTCCAGCGTTCGAGAAGTCTGTGCTTCATAGAAACCGGAATGCGGATTGTCCGACAGCATGGCGCGGCTGGCTTTGGAGCAGATGCCGTAAGGCACAAACACCGTCTGGTCATTGTTGCAGCCGAGCGTTGCGGAGAGGTCGGAAGCAACCTGCGCTCCCTTCCCGCCGCCTTCACACCCACCGCGGATTTTCAGAGTCTGCGGGGCCAGACATTCTTCCATAACGAGCGGTACATTGTTGCCTCCGGTCCCCATCTGCCCGGTCAGTGCCTGGATCTTCTCCGGCTCCCCAATGCCAATGCGGGAATCTGCCGGATGGTAATCCAGCGCAATTGCCGCGGGGACTACCCCTGCCCGCAGCGTGGGCGACTTCTCTTCCTCATAGCCGATGCTCCTGGCTTTTGCGCTGTGTTCCGTGCAGAAGCCTGCCGCCGGAACCGGCTCCATTACCACAGGCGGATGGCGCGCCTCCGCCCGGAGCGTATAAACAACATCCTTAGATACATCCATGCGTTCCCCGCCCTGGTCATTGAGGACTATTCTTCCCCCGGCTTTTTCATCCGCTCCGCCTGCTGTTCCAGCGCCCGCTTCAATACCTCCGGCAGCTCTTTGCCACGCGCAGAAGCCCTCCGCAGAATACCCAGACATGCCCTCCGACTCAAATAAAATCTCTGGGGCACATCCGCCTGCAAAATCCGCGACAAGAAAGATTCTTGCCCTTCGCTGGGGGACGCCCCAGTATTGAGCATCAAGAATGCGGTATGCCATGCTCCATCCGTCTCCCAGGTAGCAATCGGCGTAGGGCCATCCGTTTTTACCAGGCGCAGGCACCTCGGCGGCCGGTTCTTTGATGCCGATGACGGCTTCAAGGACCGCTTTGAAGTCTTCCCCCTGGTTGGAGGAGAAAGCTCCCGGCACATTTTCCCAGACGATAAATCTTGGTTTTTCTCCATTTGTTGCACACCTCATTTCCTTCACGATCCGGATCGCTTCGTAAAACAGGCTGGACCGTGAACCATCCAGCCCGCTGCGTTTCCCGGCTATGGACATATCCTGGCAATTATGGACAACGATCCCCTCTGCAACGTAGCTGTTATCTTCATCCACAGTCAGGTTATATACGAGCTTTTCCTCTCCGGTTGGACGGATCTTTCTTACTCTATACCACGAATGAAGCTCATCAGAAAGCCGGGAACGTTTAATGGGTACAACGAGCTGCGCCACGTATTGGTCGCGTTGGCGGCATCTCCTGCCTTCAATAACACAGGTTGGCGGCATCTTCACATGATAGACGGTAGATGAATATCCTAACGTCTCGCCCAGGAGCCGGAGCCCATGCGCCATTTTCTTACTAACCGTGGTAATTCTGTAGGTTGTCTCTGTTGACTGGTGCCCGTCTGTGTCCATGACGCCCTGCAGGAGCGCCTTTCTCCAGCTTTCAGGCATAGAAAAAGCCCACGAAGGAATTTCCTTCCCGTGGGCATACTTCCCGAAATTATCTGTCAACCACTCGCAAAGCAGCAGGCTCGTAAATTTGTATTTGACCGCTGTCCGACATCTCTCGACACAATAATTTTCTACTACCGCCTCGACCGCAGATTTCAGCTTTTCTTCTTTCTCATAACCGGCACAAATAATAACCGTTCCACTGCATTGTCCTTCCGGACGGCCCGCTCTCTGGCCGTCACGCACCCAGCCGTCTCCCAGCCACCTGCCGACCAGGTAAAAGAACTCCTCGCTAAACGACGGCAGATCTTTCAGATTTGGGGTGCCATCATGCTGCGGACGCGGAATTGAAATCGGCTCAAACCTATGCGGTACGGCCCACAGCCTGCCGGACATGTTTTCTGCGGGTGTCCATTCTTTTTTATCACTGACATACCGGACATAACCCGTCTTTTTATCTTTCCACTTCCGGTACATCACCGCGCTGTATATTGGATGGTTCGGAGTGCATTCCAAGCCGTAGTGATTTCCTTTAACCACAACTGTCTTGCCGATCTTTGCCCCGGCATCTGTTACCTTGCGCCAACGCCCCCTATGTGTCAGCACTTTCATTCCTGGAAGAATCTTCTCTATCTCCAGATATCCCTTATCCGTCAGGACTAATGTGCCAGCCGGAAAACACGGTGAGCCGAAGGTGATGATGTCCACAGGCGGCAGCTTGGCGCCGGACACACGGGATACATCCCCGTAATGCTTCATCTGCGGCAGCCGCTTCGTAGTTACCCGGACTGCGAACGGCTCGATTTCTGATGCCCAGACTGGCGTAACCCCTGCCAGGATACCTCCCAAAGGAAAACCCCCGGAGCCATCAAACAGGCTTCCGAGGGTCATCTGCTTATTCCCCATTGGCTGCCTCCATTTCTGATTCAAAAGTTGCCACCTCATCAAACTTCAGCTTCTGGCCGTCACGGATGACATACACATCATCGTACCGGCCTCCACTGTGTTCAATGTACCGCTTCACGATAACATCCACGAACTTCGGATCCAGCTCGATGCCCCGGCACACACGGTCGGTTTCCTCACAGGCAATCAAGGTAGAGCCGCTGCCAAGGAACGGATCGAGAACGATGCCGTTGGTCATAGTGGAATTCCGGATGGGATAGCTCATCAAACCAATGGGCTTCATGGTCGGATGGTCCTTGTTGGACTTCGGACGGTCATACTCCCAGATGGTCGTCTGCTTCCGGTCGGAATACCACTGGTGCTTTCCTTTCTGTTTCCACCCATACAGACACGGCTCGTGCTGCCACTGGTAAGGACTACGGCCCAGCACCAGAGCATTCTTCTTCCAGA
>JAUNSH010000004.1:102089-104161 GCA_030539285.1 Eubacteriales bacterium | reverse complement strand
TGTATCTATTCGTATCTCTATCTTAAAATTTGGAGGTTGTAATATGGTACGTCACGCGAATGAAAACGGCAGCGTCAATGTGAGCACCAATGTATACACCGATATCGTGGGAACCGCCGCCGCCAACTGCTTCGGCGTGAAGGGCATGGCTGCCCGGAGCCTTTCTGACGGCGTGTATCACCTGCTGCGCAAGGAGTCTGTGGGCAAGGGCGTCAAGGTCCGGTTCAACGAGGACGGCTCCATTTCCATCGACCTGCACATCGTGGTGGACAACGTCAACATGAACGCCGTGGGCGAGTCCATCATCGAGGAAGTGCGCCATCAGGTCACCGAATGCACCGGAACCGAGGTGCGGGAGGTCAACGTTTACGTCGATTCCATGATGATCGGCTAATTATCGGAGGTAGAAAACATTGAAACAAACTGTGGGCGGCGCTGATCTGCGCAGAATGATCATCAGTGCGGCAGCTGCCATTGAAAATAACAAGCAGGCGCTCAATGAGCTGAACGTCTTCCCGGTTCCCGACGGCGACACCGGCACCAATATGTCCATGACCATCAACGCCGCCGCTTCCGACCTGCGCAAGGCCGAGGATCCCGATCTGGGGGGCGCCGCGAAAATCGCCGCTTCCGCCATGCTGCGGGGCGCCCGGGGTAACTCCGGCGTTATCCTGTCCCTGCTGTTCCGGGGCATCTCCCGGAAGCTGAAGGGCTGTGACCACTGCGACGGCGTGCTGTGGGCCGCGGCTCTCCAGGAGGGCGTGGACGCAGCCTACAAGGCCGTCATGAAGCCCGCCGAGGGCACCATCCTGACTGTTGCCCGTCTGGCTGCCGCCAAGGCCCAGGACGCGGCCAAGGAGAATAACTTCATCGAGTTCGTCCAGACCGCTGCCATTGAGGAAGCCAAGGTGGCCCTGGCCAACACCGTGAACCAGAACCCGGTTCTCAAAAAGGCCGGTGTTGTGGACGCCGGCGGCAAGGGCTGGCTGATTGCGCTGGAAGCCATGCTGTCCTCCATCCAGGGTGAGGACGTGGTGGCGGAGACTGCCAGCGAGGGCACCGCTGTGAAGGAAGCGGCGGATTTCTCCGACTTTAACACCGAGGATATCACCTTTACCTACTGCACCGAGTTCATCATCGACCGGGAGAACGACAAGGATCCCGAGGCCCTGCGCTCGTTCCTCAGCCAGCTGGGTGACAGCCTGGTGCTGGTGGATGATGACGAGATCATCAAGGTGCACGTGCATACCAACGATCCCGGCAAGGCTCTGAGCGAAGCCGTGACCTACGGCTCCTTCGTCACCGTGAAGATCGAGAATATGCGCCTGCAGCACACCGAGAAGGTCATGACCGAGAGCGAGAAGGAGCCGAAGATCGCCGAGCCGGAAAAGGCGCTGGGTGTCGTCTCCGTCTGCGCCGGTGCCGGCCTTGCGGACGTGTTCCTGAATCTGGGCGTTGACCAGATCATCTCCGGCGGCCAGACCATGAACCCCAGCACCCAGGACATTCTGGAAGCGGTGAACAAGGTTCCCGCCGAGACGGTCTATGTCCTTCCCAACAACAAGAACATCATCATGGCGGCGGAGCAGGTGGATGCCCTGACCCCCAAGAATGTGGTGGTCATCCCCTCCAAGACAGTTCCCCAGGGCGTCACCGCCATGCTGGGCTTCAACCCCGAGGGCAGCGTGGAGGAGAACACCGAGGCCCTGACCGAGGCCCTGGGCGCGGTGGACACCATGCAGATCACCTATGCCGCCCGGAACTCCGACTTTGACGGCTATGACATCCACGAGGGCGACTATCTGGCCCTCTACGGCAGCCAGCTCTTCGGCACCAGCCGGGACATCAAGGTGCTGCTGAAATCCCTGGCAGAAAAGGTCCGGGACGACGGCAAGGAGTACGTCACCATCTACTACGGCGAGGACGTGAAGGAGAAGCACGCCCAGAAAGCGGCGGACATCTTCGCGGACATCTGCCCCAACGCGGATGTGAATCTGCTCAGCGGCGGCCAGCCGGTGTACTATTATCTGATCTCCGCGGAATAATATAGAATGCTCAGCGCTTCGCTGAGT
>JAUNSH010000004.1:0-102079 GCA_030539285.1 Eubacteriales bacterium | reverse complement strand
TGGAAAGTAGAAAAATGAAAGTTGAAAGTTATGGTGTCCCTACGGGACGAAAAGAAAATTTTCAACTTTCAACTGTCAACTTTCAACTTCTTCACAAGATCACGGTCAGCCCGCTGCCAGAGAAGGCGGCGGGCTGTGTCGTTTTTGGAATGGAGGAAATCGGATGAAAAAATTTCCCAAAGGCGGTTTGCTTGGCAGAGCGGTGGACGCCTATATTGCCATCCGGGAAAAGCAGATCCCGCTCCACGCGGCCTACGCCGGATATTTTATCATCCTGTCCGTGTTCCCGGCGCTGCTGATGGTGCTGAGCTTACTGCGCTATACGGGGATCCAGGTGGAAAATCTGGTGTGGCTGATGGAGGATTTTCTGCCCCACGCGCTGATGGAGACGGTGGAGGACCTGGTCTACGGTGCCTGGGCCAATTCCACCGGCACGGTGCTGGGCCTGTCCGCGGTGACGGCCCTGTGGTCCGCCAGCCGGGGCGTTTACGGCCTGCTGCGGGGCTTCAACGCGGTATACGGCGTATGGGAGGACCGGGGCTATATCTACACCCGGGGCATCAGCGTGGTGTACACCTTCCTGTTTGGGCTGGTGCTGCTGCTGACGCTGGTGCTGCACGTCTTCGGCAATACCATTCTGGGGTGGCTGAGCATGGTGGATAACGGAGTGGTGATCTTCCTGATGGACCTGATCGACCTGCGGTTTTTTCTGCTGCTGATTTTGCAGAGCCTGATCTTCACCCTGATGTTCATGGTGCTGCCCAACCAGCGCAACCGCTTTGTGGACAGTCTGCCCGGCGGCATTCTGTCCTCCATCGGCTGGCTGGTGTTTTCTGACCTGTTTTCCATCTATGTGGAGCACTTCAACAACTACTCCAATATTTACGGTTCCATCTACGCGGTGGCCTTGGGGATGCTGTGGCTGTACTGCTGTCTGAGCATCCTGTTCTACGGCGGCGCCCTGAACCATTGGCTGAACGGGCAATAGATTGGAACGCGGCAATTCGTAGGGCGGGGTCATGACCCCGCCGAGCCGCTTTCGACTATTTCGTGCCTTCGGTGAATGGTATTTGACAAATTGTTTTCCACACATTCGACATGAAATGAGAGTACCGCCAATGATTAACGTGGTCGGCGGGGTCATGACCCCGCCCTACGATGGCTTTTCAGGTAAGCGGGAATAGTGTGGAAAATTTGTAAATTTCCGGGCTGTTTACGCCCTGTTCATACTTTTTTGGTAGGGTGATACCAAAAAGGGGGAATTCTATGTTTGGTTATGTGACAGCCAGCCTGCGGGAACTGAACCGGGAGCAGCAGCGCCGCTACAGCGCAGTGTACTGCGGCATCTGCCGCAGGATCCGGGAGCAGTCGGGCCAACTGTCCCGGCTGGGCCTGAGCTACGATATGGCATTTCTGGCATTGCTCCTTATGAGCCTGTATGAGCCGGAGGAGGTTGGCGGCAAAAACGGGTGTATGCTGCACCCCATCACCCGGCGGGACTGGCAGGATAACGACTATATCCGTTACGCTGCGGACATGAACGTGGCGCTGGCCTACTACAACTGCCTGGACGATTGGCAGGATGATGGCAAACGGTCGGCAAAATGGATGGCGGAGGTTTACGAGAAGCACCTGCCCGATATTGAGAGCCGCTGGCCCCGGCAGTGTAAGGCCATCAAGGACTGCATTGAGACACTGTCGGCCCTGGAAAAGGAGAACTGTCCCAACCCGGATGAACCGGCGGGAACCTTCGGTGAGCTGATGGGGGAGCTGTTTGTGGTACAGGAGGACATGTGGGCGGACACCCTGCGGAAAATGGGAAACGCCCTGGGAAGATTTATCTACCTGCTGGACGCGGAGCTGGATTACGACAGGGACAAGCACAAGGGAAAATACAACCCCTTCCTTGCCAGGGGCGAAGGAAAGGATTGGGCCAAATGGGAGGACTATCTGGTGCTGACCATGGGCCGGTGTACCGCGGAGTTTGAAAAGCTGCCGCTGGTGCAGGATAAGGTGCTGCTGGACAATGTTCTCTACAGCGGCGTTTGGATCAACTACAGAAGAAAACGGAAAGAGGAGGAGCGCCATGATTGACGATCCGTATAAAGTTTTGGGCGTCAGCCGTGACGCGTCAGACGAGGAGATCAAGCAGGCCTATCGAAAGCTTGCGAAAAAATACCATCCCGATCTGAACCCCGGAGATCAGGAAGCTGCCCGGAAAATGCAGGAGGTCAACGCCGCCTACGAGCAGATCAAAAATCCCGAGAAGGCCCAGCCCCAGTCCGGTGGCGGCTATGGCGGCAGCGGCGGGTATGGCGGGTATGGCTATGACCCCTTCGGCGGCTACCGCCAGCAGAGCTATGCGGAACCGGATGGCGACCAGTACCAGCAGGCAGCCTACCAGTACATCCGTTTCGGCCGCTTCCGGGAGGCTCTGAATACCCTGAACAATTCCTCTCAGCGGGACGCCCGGTGGTACTACCTCAGCGCCCTTGCCAACGACGGACTGGGCAATCAGGTCACGGCCATGGAGCACATCCGCCGGGCGGTGAGCATGGAGCCGGACAACCCGGAGTACCTGAACACCATGAACCGCATGGAGCACGGCGGCGAGGACTATCGCCGGAGCGCCGGACACTTCCGGGGCTTCTCCATGGGCGGTGATCCCTGCATGAACCTGTGCCTGTGCTATCTGGTGAACCTGTTCTGCTGCGGCGGACGGGGCATGTTCCTGTGCTGCTGACGCTGGGGGAAATGCGATGGAATGGAAACAGAGACTGGAAGGGAAGAAACCCCAGCTGATCACGGCATTGGCTGCCACATTCCTCATTGGGCTGGCGGCCCATGGCTATGCCTTTTTTGACAACAATGTATCTCATGACTCCCTCCGGGAGTTCCACGCCGAGATCTTGGGCAATGACATCAAAATGCAGGTGGGAAGGGTGCTGACTCCCCTTTACCGGGACCTGCTGGGCAGTGATGTGACGCTGCCGTGGTTTAATGGGCTGCTGGCTCTGCTGTGGATCGGGCTGGCGGTGTTCCTGGTGGTTCGGGTATTTCGGATCGAGTCCAAGGCGGCGATAGCGCTGGTGGCGGGCATCTTCGCCACAAATATTACGGTTTCTGCCACGGCGGCAACCTATATCCACGATTTGGACAGCTATATGTTCGCCATGCTGTGCTCAGTGGCGGCGGTTTGGCTGTGGGAGCGGCACCCCAAAGGCTGGCTGATGGGCTGGGCGCTGGTGGCGGTCTCCCTGGGGATCAATCAGAGCTACGTATTTCTGGCGGTAAGTCTGTGCATGTTTGCCTGCATTCTGGCGCTGATGGATGGGGCGCAGTTCTGTCAGGTGCTTTTCAAGGGCCTGAAAGCCATCGGGATGATCCTTTTGGGCGGCGGGGCCTATATCCTGATCCTGAAAGGGATGCTGTTGCTTTCCGGCAGCGCCCTGTCCAGCGGAGATTACAATTCCCTCGACCAGGTCGGTCTGCTGACAGTGGGCACCATCGGTCCCATGATCATCGGGGCCTACGCGGACTGGTTCAGCCGGCTGTGGAATGCCTATTCCAGCTACCCTGGCATTTTGATCAAGGCAATGACGGTGCTGTTTTTTGCCATTGACGCCGCCGCGCTGGTGGTGTTCCTGTTCAGCAAACAGCGGGGCTGGAAGGAGAAGCTGCTGTGCGTGGCGCTGGTGGCACTGCTGCCGCTGGGGATGAACATGATCTATGTTCTGTCCCTGGGGGAAAGCCATGAGCTGGCGGTATACCCCATTTGGACGTTCTATCTGCTGACGCTGCTGCTGGCAAGGTGGCTCTGCGTTCACTGGAAGGACGCTGCTATCCCCGTGGGGGTCTGGCAGAAGGCTCTGTGTATGCTGATGATCGGCGCGGTGCTCTATGGAAATGTTCGCTTTTCCAATGGCATGTATGTCAAGAAAAATCTGGAATTTGACGGCTATCTGTCCCTGATGACCCGGGTGGTGTGTCGGATGGAGGCGACGCCGGGCTACCAGCCGGGGGAGACACCGGTGCTGTTCGTGGGTCTTCCCAAGACCTTCAATCAGGTGATCCCGGGCTTCAAGGACTATTGGAACGTCACCGGCATGACCGGCTCCAGCCCCATCTATACCACGGAGCCAAGCCGGCTTCAGGCTTATTTTGACTACGTCATGAGCCTGCCCATTGTCATGGCGGAGGGGGAAGCGCGGGAAAGGCTGATGACAGACGAACGGGTACAGGCAATGCCCTGTTACCCCACTGAGGGCTTTTTGGCGTTTTATGATGGGGTCCTGGTGGTGAAGCTGGGAGACATCACGGATTGAGCTGAGGAAAGAGAGGATATGGCATGAAGAATAAAAAGACATTGCTGGCGGCGGTCGCGCTGGTGATACTCGTCGCCGTGCTGGCAGGTGTGTACTTCGCGGCCCGACCCACTGCGGAAGCGGGGAGCAAGACCTTCGCCGTCACCGTGGTCCACGCCGACGGCAGCGAAAAGCAGTTCCAGTACCACACCGACGAAGAATATCTTGGCCCTGTTCTGCTGGCGGAGGGGCTGGTGGAAGGGGAAGACGGCCCCTACGGCCTGACCATCTACGTGGTGGACGGCGAAAAAGCGGACTGGAACGAGAACCAGAGCTACTGGGCACTGTACGTGGGGGAGGACTACGCCACCACAGGCGCGGATTCCACCCCGGTGAAGGATGGAGACAGCTTTAAGCTGGTGTACACCATTGGGTAAGCTGACCGTCCGGGAGCTGGTGCTGTTTGCGGTGCTGGGGGCCATGACCTTTGCGGGAAAATTCGTCATGAGCTTTCTGCCGAATATCGAGCCGGTGAGCCTGTGCGTCATGCTCCACGCGGTGGTGTTCGGCAGAAAATGGATCTATCCCGTCTATCTGTATGTGCTGCTGGAAATTTTATTCTACGGCATCAGCCTGTGGAACATCAACTACCTGTATATCTGGGCGGTGCTGGGGATCGCGGCATACTGCCTGAGGGGGATGCGGGGCAGGCTGGGCTGGGCGCTGCTGTCCGGCGGCTTCGGCTTGGCTTTCGGCGCGCTGTGCGGCATCGTGGATGTGTTCATCGGCGGCTGGTCCTATGCCCTGGCCCGGTGGGTCTCCGGCATTCCCTTTGACATAGCCCACTGCGCCGGGAACTTCTTCCTTGCGCTGCTGCTGTTCGTTCCCATGCGGGATCTGCTGGAAAAACTGTACCAAAAAGGATAAAATTCCCCCTGTTTGCTATACCGGCAAACAGGGGGATCCTTTTGAAATTATTCGCTTGGCAGAGGGATGTGCAGCAGGGCGTTGACCGCAGGGTCCACAACGGGGGTAATGTCGATCAGGCGGCTGGTGACGCCGTGGCTGTACAGGGTATTGGGGATCCGCTGCATCAAAAACAAAGTGCAGGGCCAGTTGTCCTGGGTCTCGGGGTCTGCCGTGAATTGGGGAAGGTACAGGGGCATCTCCTGCAGACCGGCGGCATCGGCGGCCTGGAACTGCTTGACAAGATACCGGCTCAGGGCGCCGGCCTGCTCGGCGGGCAGACCGCAGGTGTTAGCTTCCGCGAAAGTATTGCCGCTGGTATTGATGCTGGACAGCAGGAACAGGGTCAGCAGCGGCAGCACCAGCATCAGTTTGGGCAGGCGTGTCACAAGATACCCCAGAGCCTGCATAACCAGCAGAAGGATGTGGAAATAGATGACGAACAGATACTCGCAGGCGGAGATCTTGGACGGGCCGACCGCCGCGCAGAGCAGGATCATGTAGACGAAAATGGCGGCTGTGGAGATCAGGAGCGTTCCCAGGACCGAAGCCAGCTTCGGCTCCAGACTGCGGATGCCGCCGCTGAGCAGCATACACACAACAGCGGAAACGACCACGATCCCGGAGGAAACGAGGAAGAGCCGGTTGCTTTCCAGCAGCGCGGATTTCAGCAGGAAGCAGGTCTTGCGCAGTTGGCTCAGGAAAGAGACTCCGGCCATGGCGCTTTCCGCCCGGCCGCCGCTAAGCTCAAACACCGCGCTGATCAGCCACGCGGCCAAGATTCCCAGGTAGAGTCCGTTCTCCCGCAGAAACGCCCGGAAACGGAAGCGCTTCCTCAGGCGGATCAGCTCCAGCAGCAGACAGCTTCCGGCGTATGCCGCCAGAATGCCGCTGGCAGGCAGGCTGGAAAAGATGGCCATGTATATGACGACGTACAGAAGCCCACGGATCTCGGGCCTGCCGGTGCGCAGAAGGGCGTTTATCTTCGGGCTTGCCAGAAGCAGCATGACCAGCGAAGCATTCAGCAGCATGGGGAGCAGATAGTTATAGTAGCAGTTCACCGAGACACAGTGGAACAGGTACAGGTTATTTTCCTCGGCGGTGCGGAACACCAGAAAATGCAACGCGAAGAAAAGCGTGGTGAGCATGGCGGTGGTGGTCCGGGAGCAGGAGAACACCCGGCGCAGCAGGCAGGCAAAGCACCACAGGTAGCCCGTAATGGCAGCGCTGACCACGAAGGCGTGCATGATGGTCTGGGCCGTGATGTAGTCCCCGGTAATGGGCGTCAGGACATGGGCCGCGATGGTGGAAAAGAAGGGGTACAGCACCTCGGGAAATACCTTTGACGGATTCCATTCGCCCCAGATCGGGGTGGCAAGGCGGACATAGGAAAGATAGGTCCAATCGTCACCATCGAAGGGGATCAGCGGATGGATCCTGGAAAACCAGAGGAAAAGAAACCCAAAAATCAGCAGAAAGAAAGCGGCATAAGGCAGCTTTTGAACCTTTTTCTCCATAAAAATCTCCTTTCGATCTTAAAAGGATAAATCATTTTTCACTGTTTGTCAAGTATTTTCGCCCTTCCGGTTGCCAAAGACCGGGAATGTGTGTATAATGTAGAAAAAATGCGGAAAGGACAGAAATCAATGGATAAAATTTCAATTGCGGTTCCCTGTTACAATGAGGAACCGGCGCTGGAGCCTTTCTTCGCCGCGGTCACCGACGTGGCAGGGCAAATGCATGACGTGGAATTTGAATTTCTGTTTATCGACGATGGTTCCCGGGACGGAACGCTGGAGAAGATCCTGGAGCTTTCCCGCCGGGACAGCCGGGTAAAGTACATCTCCTTTTCCCGGAATTTCGGCAAGGAAGCGGGTATCTACGCGGGTCTGGAGAACGCAAGCGGTGATTACGTGGTGATCATGGACGCGGACCTGCAGGATCCTCCGGCGCTGCTGCCGGAAATGTACCGCCTGATCCGGGAGGAGGGCTATGACTGCGTTGGCTCCCGCCGGGTGACGAGGAAGGGCGAGCCGCCCATCCGCTCCTTCTTTGCAAGGCTGTTCTACAAGCTCATCAACAAAATGTCCGATGCCGAGATCGTGGATGGAGCACGGGATTTTCAGATGATGAACCGTCCGGTGGTGGAGGCTATCCTGTCCATGGGGGAGTACAACCGGTTCTCCAAGGGCATTTTCGGCTGGATCGGATTCAAGAAAAAGTGGCTGGAATACGAGAACGTCGAACGGGTGGCCGGGGAAACCAAGTGGAGCTTCTGGAAGCTGTTCCTGTACGCCATTGACGGCATCGTGGCCTTTTCCACCACGCCGCTGGTGATCTCCTCGGTGTTCGGGCTGATCTGCTGCGCGCTGGCGCTGGCGATGATCCTGGTGGTCATTGTGCGGACGCTGGTATTCGGCGACCCCACCTCCGGCTGGCCGTCGCTGGTGTGTATCATGCTGCTGCTCAGCGGCATTCAGATGCTGGGCATCGGAATCGTGGGCCAGTATCTGTCGAAGACATACCTCGAGACCAAGCACCGCCCCATCTATCTGGTGCGGCAGACGAATATCGAGAAAAAATAAGGAAAGGACGGCCAAATAGCCGTCCTTTTGTGTTAAATTTTACCCATTTCCACCAGTGCGTCCCGGATGGAGCCGATGGAGTACAGGGAGCCGAAGCACAGCACGACGCCGTCCCCGCCAGCCAGCTCCATGGCTTTCTGAACACCCTCCGCAATGGTCCCGCAGGCATCGGCCTGAGCACCCGCGTTTTGCAGGTATTGCGCAAGCTGGACTGCTTCCAGCTTCCGGGGATTGGGGGGCGTGATGCACACGAAGCGGTCCACCAGCGGCATCACCGGGCGGTACATATCCGCGTAGTCCTTGTCCGCCAGGACGCCGGTCAGGGCGATGACAGTTTTGCCTGTGAGGTAGTCCTGAATGTTTTTGACCAGAGCCTCAATGCACTGGGGGTTGTGGCCTCCGTCGATGATGAACAGGGGCTGCCGGCACACGATGTCGAACCGTCCGGGCCAGCGTACGTCCCGGATGCCGTCATAGATGTTCTGCTCGGAAATCTTCCAGCCCTCTTCGATCAGGGTGTCGGCAATGGCCAGCACCACGGCGGCGTTGTGGAGCTGATGGTCTCCCAACAGGGGCAGCACCAGATCCTTCCGGCTGCCGCAGTCGAAGACCTGGCCCTCCAAAGAGTGAGACTTCAGCACAAGAGAGTCAAAATCCGCTTTTTTCAGACTCACATGTTTCTCGGCGCAGACACGCTCGTAGACTTCCTCCACGGAAGGGGCGCCCCGATATACCACAACGTGGCCGTTTTCCTTGAAGATACCGGATTTGGTTTCCGCGATTTTTTCAATGGTGTCGCCTAGGTATTCCGTGTGGTCCAGGCCGATGTTGGTGATGACTGCCACCTCCGGCACCTCGATGACGTTGGTGGAATCCATCGCGCCGCCCATGCCCACTTCCAGCACCACGATGTCGCACTGCTTCCGGTAGAAATACTCGAAGGCGATGCAGGAGACCAACTCGAATTCCGTAGGAGATTCCTCCATGGAATCCGCCAAGGGCTTCACATACTCCGTAATTTCCGCCAGCTCCTGGTCGGAGATCTCCATGCCGTCCACCTGCATCCGCTCGTGGAAGCGGTAGATGTAGGGGGAGGTGTACAGGCCGGTGCGGTAACCGGCCTTTCGCAGAATGGAGGCGGTCATGGCGGCGGTGCTGCCCTTGCCGTTGGTGCCGGCGATGTGAACAAATTTCAGCTTTTTCTCGGGATTCCTCATCTTGGCAAGAAGGGTTTGGGTGCGTCCCAGTCCCGGGATGCTGCCCTTCCAGCAGACGGAGTGGATGTATTCGATGGCTTGTGCGGCGTTCATGGGGGTCGTTCCTTTCGGGTAATTATTTCTCCTTCGCGACAGGAGGCCAGATGCCCATACGCTCAAAGACATTGGTGCGCATGAGCAGGTAGATGATCAGAACATCCAGCACCAGAGTGACGGCGAACTGGATGGTGCGGGTGGACAGGAAGTAAATGAGGCTGGCGGTGAAGGTGCCCTTGCTGTTGTAGACAAAGGACAGGGCCGCGCTCTGCCACAGGATAGAGCCGATGACCACGGGGCACAGGAAGGACAGGCCCAGCCGGGGCAGGCTGACCTTCTGAGCCAGATACCGGCGGAAGACACCGCCGAAAATACCATAAAGAATGGGAGGCACGCAGAACAGGGGATTGTAGCCGTAGCCGGAGAACAGGCAGCCCACCAGATCGGCGCTGAAGCCCACCAGTCCGCCGGCCATAGGCCCAAAGAGCATACCGGCCAGGAAAATGGGCACCGCCTCAATGGAGAACCGGGTGGTCACGTTGGGCATGGGGATGACAAAGCGGGCCAGTACAACGCTGAGGGCTGCGAGCAATGCACAGTAGGCCAGAGTCTTAGTGGTGAAGGGTCTTGCGGTTGTTGTTTTGTTCATGGATATTCCTCCTTTTATTTTCGCGAACGCCTCAAACAAGTCGCTGCCCCGGCGGCTCGAAACCCAAAAACTCCCCGGCGCGCAAGGCGTCGGGGAGTGTATGACAGGTTTCGATTGACCCGTGGGGAAAGGCAGCAACAAAAGGGCATACATTGCCCACAGCCGAAGCCTTCGCCCGACCGAGTATCGTTGCTACATAAAGGAGGGTATCCCATATGCAACAGCGGGTGCGGTGACCTCATCGTGGAATCAATCCTTCGTCCTCCGGGCAAACTCCCCGTCCCGGTGGCACTTAACGCGAGGTCTCCTACTCTGTTCGCGGTTCACTATACCCGATTTCTGTCAAAATGTAAACAGTTTTTTGCGCTTTTTCGCTGCATCCACCGAGATTCGTTAGTTTGCATAATTTGGAATGATATAATTGGGTATTATTGACATAAAAACAGGCTGCCGCCTGTCCGATGGAAACAGGCGGCACGTCTTTGGTTACAGCAGGCTGAGAATCGCGTCCTTGGGCCGGGCGCCGACTGCGCTGTTTACCACCTGACCATTTTTCAGAACCACCAGGGTGGGGATGCTCATGACCTGGAACTGGGCAGCCAGCTCCATTTCTTCGTCCACATTGACCTTGCCCACCAGAATGTCCTTGCGCTCCTCAGCGATCTCGTCCACAATGGGGCTGACCATCCGGCAGGGACCGCACCAGGGTGCCCAGAAGTCCAGGAGCACTTCCCGGTCAGCGTTCAGGACCAGCTCCTGAAAATTGTCTTTCGTGATCTTCGTGACAGACATTGTGTTGTCCTCCTTTTGTTTTCTTTTATTGTGCCCTGATTATACAGCGGCGGCACCTGGATTTCTGTGATGAAATCACATTGGCTTTGACATTTGCCCCTAAGTTTGCTAAGATATGGAAAATCTGAAACAGAGGTGAGGGTATGGGGAGGATCGTAGAGATCACCGACTTTTCTGACCCGGCGCTGGATGTGTACGCCCGGCTGACCGAGGCCCAGCTGCTGAACCGCTTTGAACCGGCCAAGGGGCTGTTCATTGCCGAAAGTCCCAAGGTCATCCACCGGGCGCTGGATGGGGGCTGTGAGCCGGTATCGCTGCTGATGGAGCGTAAGGACATCGACGGCTCCGCCCGGGAGATCATCGCCCGGTGCCCGGACATCCCGGTGTTCACGGCGGATGAAGAAGTGTTATGTAAACTGACTGGCTACCATCTGACCCGGGGCGTACTGTGCGCCATGCGCCGTCCCAAGCTGCCGACGATGGAGGAAGTTTGCCGGGAGGCCAGCCGGATCGTGATCCTGGAAAACGTCCAGAATCCCACCAATGTGGGGGCCATTTTCCGTTCCGCCGCCGCGCTGGGTATGGATGCGGTGCTGCTGACCCCCGGGTGCAGTAACCCTCTGTACCGCCGCAGTGCCCGGGTCAGCATGGGCACGGTGTTCCAGATCCCCTGGGCCTATACCGGGGACTGGCCCGAGACGGGCATGGCCCAACTGCGGGAGCTGGGCTTCAAAACCGCCGCACTGGCCCTCAGTAACAACTCCGTGTCCATCGACGATCCTAAGCTGATGGCGGAGGAAAAACTGGCGCTGCTTCTGGGCAGCGAAGGGGATGGGTTGACGGATACCACCATTGCGGCCTGCGACTACACCGTAAAAATCCCCATGTATCACGGGGTGGACTCTTTGAATGTGGCAGCTGCCAGCGCCGTTGCCTTCTGGCAGCTGAGAAAAATGAGGTGAAATTATGGAATTTCCCGAAAAAAAGATCCTGTTGCGGGACGGCAGGACTGCCATTCTCCGCAGTGCCCAGCCGGGAGATGCTGCCGAAATGGCGGCGTTTATGAAGACTACCGCCGGGGAAACGGAGTTCCTGCTGCGATACCCGGAGGAATGCACCATGGACGCGGCAGGGGAGGCGGTTTTTATCGATGACGTTCTGAACAGTGCCGAACAGGTGATGCCCTGCTGCTTTGTGGAGGGAAAACTGGCGGGAAACGCCATGCTGACCATGAACAGCCGAATCAAGACCCGGCACCGGGGCAGCGTTGCCATCGGGCTGCTCCGGGAATACTGGGGGCTGGGTATTGGGACAGCTCTGTTTCAGGAACTGATCGCCATCGCGGAAACATGCGGCCTTGGTATTTTGGAGCTGGATTACATCGAGGGCAATGACCGTGCCCGGCGGCTCTATGAAAAGATGGGTTTCATCGAGGCGGCCCGGGTCCCGGATGCCTACCGACTGAAGGACGGCTCCTCCCGGGGGAGCATTCTGATGATGAAGAAATTGTAAGTAAGGATAAGGAGAAAAAGAGATATGGAACTGCAAAACGGCCGCCCCGCGGACTGCACCGGGCGGCTTCCCAAGGAGATCCGCTGCTACGATCTGCTGGATAGTCTGGGCATCGAATACCAGCGCATTGACCACGCGCCTGCCATGACCATGGAAGCCTGCGAGGAGATCGACCGGACGCTGAACGCGGTGATCTGCAAAAACCTGCTGCTGTGCAACCGGCAGAAGACCAGATTCTACCTGCTGATGCTGCCCGGAGAAAAGCAATTCAAGACCAGTGTGCTGTCCAAGGAGATCGGCTCCTCCCGTCTGAGCTTTGCCAGCGCGGAGGACATGGAGGCCCTGCTGGACATCACCCCCGGCTCCGTCAGCGTGCTGGGCCTGATGAACGACCGCGACCACAGGGTAGAGCTGCTGATGGACACGGAGGTGGTGAAGGGAGAATTCTTCGGCTGCCATCCCTGCATCAATACGTCCTCGCTGCGGTTAAAAATGTCGGATCTGCTGGAAAAGATCCTGCCTGCCATGGAGCACAGCCCCCGGATGGTCATTCTGACCGGGGAATAAAGAACAAGGCCACGGGATCCCCAAAACCGAAGGGGAGTCCCGTGGCTTTTTTATCTAAAAATGTAAAATGTGCTTGACATTTCTGCATGAGCATGCTAGTATGATGTAAAGCTAGCTTTACAAAAAGGGAGTGAAGTGGTGAAGAACCGAATTGAAGAGATACGAAAGAGCCGCGGCATTCGTCAGGAGGACTTTGCTAAGGCGCTGGGGGTGTCCCGGCAGACCATCAGCTCGCTGGAAACGGGACGCTACAACCCCTCCATTTTTCTGGCACACAAGATCGCGAACTATTTTGGCAAGAACATTGAGGAAGTTTTCCTGTTTGACGAGGAGGAAGCGATATGAAATGCAAATTTGGCTCTAACAGAAGAATGATTTTGAGCGTTTTCTGGGCCGTGCTTGGCGCGGTGCTGGTGGGCTGCAACATGGTTGGCCTGCTGGACGACTACTGGTGCGGCATGGGCGCTGGCCTGCTGGGTGTGGGCGTGGTGCAGACCATCCGCAATATCCGCTATCTGCGCTCTGCCGAATATCGGGAAAAGGTGGATACCACCAACGCCGATGAGCGGAATAAATTCCTTGCCAACAAAGCATGGGCCTGGGCTGGGTATCTGTATGTGATGGCTGCTGCCATTGCCACCATCGTCTTCCAGATCATCGGCAAGCAGGAGCTTGCAACGGCTGCCGGTTTCAGCGTGTGTGTCATTATGGTGTTCCACTGGCTCAGTTACCTGTACCTGCAAAAGAAATATTGATTTATCGAATCCAGGGATTGCAATTGTGGACGAAAGCAGTATAATAGAACATGAAAACTAATTCTATAAGTTCTATCGCTGAAACCAAAGAAAGAAGGGAAAGGTATGGGGGCGCTGCTGAACTGGGACCGGGATGATCATTTCGCAATGGACCATGGAATCTCCGGGATATCCAGAAAAACGGTGGAATACTGCGGCGGTATGGTGGATATTGGCTTTACGTCATACCCCGTGGGAGAGCTTTTGTGCCAATTCCTGAATTATGATTTTGCAGATTTTCTCACGCTGAAACGGCAGCGGGATGGTAGGATTTCTATACCAGCAGAGAAGGTTTCCCAGCTGCTTACCGGGATGCCCTATTATCGGGATTTAATGGCACAGCTGGAGCCGGACAGGAGGGAAACCTGCGCGCGGCTGTTCTGTCAATACCAGCGGGGAGCCCTCTGGCAGGACGCGGAAGAATGTTATCTTCTGATAGAAAATAGATATCAAAAAATGATTTTACAATCCGTGACGGATAGAAAGGAGAAACAGGATCTCCTGTCCTTTCTTGCGGCTCTGCCCGCAGGGGCGCTGAATTCTCCCGGCCTTGGCATGTCCCTGCGGGTCCCGGCGGTCAAACCGGAACCCACCTTCCTGATCCGGGACGGCGGGACGGAGCCAAAGCTGGCGGAGCAATACCGGCTCACCCGGCTGTCGGAACTGCTGTATCTGGAGTTGATCCATCTGCTGCGGTCCGGCGGCGGCATTCAGAAATGCCGGAACTGCGGGCGGTATTTCCTGCCGGAGCGGGGCTATCATTACCGTTACTGCGATCAGGTGGCCCCCGGGGAATCCGTACGAACCTGCCGGGACATCGGTGCTGCAAAGACCCGCCAGAGCAAGCTGGAGGGCAGCGCCGCCCTCACCATCTATCAGCGAGCCTACAAGCGGTACTACGCCCGGGTGCTGAAGGGGCAATGGAGCAAAGAGCAGTTCCAGCGTTGGCAGGTCCAGGCCCTCAAGGTACGTTCCGAAGCGGATGCGGACCATTGGTCCGGGGAGCGGCTGGAAGAATGTCTTCACAGCATTGCGGAGGCGGTGTCAGATTCGAAGAAGAATGAATCAAAAATAGAACTTGCATTCTTAATTTAAATTTTCTATAATGTACAACGCCTCTCCAAATTCGGAGAGGCGTTCTCATGTTTATTCCGTTCCCATGTAAGCTGCCGTATAGACGGCGATGACTTCCACCGGGGTCACAGACACCAGATTGCTGGACATGCAGGTATCCTTCATTGCCAGCGCAGCAAGATCAGGGAAATGGGCGGGATCGACCTTGTTCAGCTCCCGTAGACAAGGGCTGATCCCCACCACCTGATTCAGCTGCCGCACCGCGGAAACAACTGCGGCGGCTGCCTGTGCATCCTGCATCACTTCCACACCGGGAAGTCCCATGGCCTTGGCAATGGCCCGGAACCGTGGCCCAAACGTGGGCCGCTGGGCATCAAAAGCAAGTACATAGGGCAGAAGCACCGCGTTGCAGACACCATGGGGCAGGTTGTACCGCCCGCCCAGTGCGTGGGCCATGGCGTGTACCATGCCAAGTCCGGCATTGCTGAAAGCCATGCCTGCCACATTTTCCGCATAGGCCATCATGGTTCGGGCCTGTTCGTCCTTACCGTTTTTTACGGCGGCCGGCAGATACTGCCCAATGACCTCAATGGCCCACAGCGCGTCCTTATCGGTAACGGGGCTGGCGTTTTTGGACAGCACCGCCTCGATGGCGTGGGTCATGGCGTCCATTCCCGTAGCCGCTGTCAGCTTCGGGGGCATGGAGCGCATAAAGTCCGTATCGTTGACGGCAATGGAGACCATGCAGTTGGTGTCCACCATGGCCATTTTGCTGTGACGGACAGGGTCCGTGACGATATAGAAGGAGGTGCATTCGCTGCCGGTGCCTGCCGTGGTGTTGATGGCCACGATGGGCAGTCCGGGACGGGAGGATTTGTTGGTGCCCTCGTACTGCTCCACGGTGCCGCCGTTTGCCAGTACGATGCTGGCGGCCTTGGCAGTGTCGATGGCGGAACCGCCGCCCAAAGCGATCAGCATTTGTGCGCCGATGGTCCCTGCTGCCGCGATACAGTCGTTGACCACCTGCACCGTGGGATTGGGCTGCACATTATAATACACCGCGAATTCCACGCCCGCGTCCGAAAGCACCTGAGCCACTCTGGCGGCAGCGCCGGACTCATACAGGAAGCGGTCGGTGACCAACAGGGCGCGGGTGATCCCCATTTTTTGCAGCTCCGGCTCCAGCATCCTTACCGCGCCTTTGCCAAAAAAGCTGGTTTTTACAGCGTCGATCCGTTCAGGCATATCGGCGCCCCCTTATTTCGCCTGACCGCAGACGATCTGGATGGGATCCCAGATGGAGCACTCGGCGGAGGAATAGCAGAAATCCACCTGGCTCAAGGTCTCGGCGGTCATGCCGGCACGAATAGCTACGGCGATGGCATTGACGCGGGTCGCCACATTTTTTCCGCCCCAGGCCTGAGCGCCCACCACCTGATGGGTATTGGCTTCATAGACCAGCTTGATGGTGATTTTCTGGGGATTGGGGCAGATGCCGGGGCGGTCTGTGCCAGTGGCCATAGCGCTTTTCACCCGCAGGCCGGCGCGTTTTGCCTCCGCTTCGGTCAGGCCGGTCCTGGCAAGCTCTGTGCCGCCCACCCGCAGGCTGCAGGTGCGCAGGCTTCCCTGACGGCTCTGGACGCAGTCGCCCACCGCGTAGATCCCGGGCACATTGGTGGCAAGATCCCCGTTGATCAGCACGGCGCCGTTGGGCGCGGTGGCGATGCCGGTGCCTGCCAGCAGCCGGGTATTGGGCTGCACCCCGGTGGATACGATGCAAAGATCGCAGGGGTAGCTGCCCCGGCTGGTCTGCACCTGCTCCACAAAGGTCTTGCCCGGGAAGGAGCGGACCTGCTCACCCAGACTGAACTGGACGCCCTCGGCTTCCAGCGCCTTGCGGATCAATTCGCTGACTTCGGGGTCAAATTCCGGCAAAAGCTGGCGGTTTTCCTCGATAATGCGCACCTTTCGGCCCATTTTCAGAAGGACCTTGGCGATCTCCAGACCGGCCCAGTTTCCGCCCAGGATCACAATGTCCTGCACGTAGGGCGTGCGGGTGTACTCCTTCAGGAAAATCAGATCCTCCACCGTTTTCAGGGTCTGCACGCCCACCCGGTTGGCACCGGGAACCTGGGGCAGGGCGATGGAGGAGCCGGTGGCGATCACCAGCTTGTCGTAGCTGTCCTCAAACACCCGGCCGGTGGAAAGGTCGCAGACCGTCAGCTTTCGGTGGGCCGGGTCGATGGCCTGCACCTCATGGCGGAGGTGGGCCTGGATCCCCGCGTTTTGCAGTTCCACTTCCTTCTGCCGGATCGCTTCGTTCAGCTGCTGCATGGTCTGCCCCAGATAGTGGGGCAGTCCGCCTACACCGCAGCTGAAGAAGGCACTCATTTCATAGACGGTGATCTGAGGATTCCGCTCCCCGGCGGCGATCCGGGAAGCGGCAGATACACCGGCTGAAATGCTGCCAATAACTATAATTTTCATCTTTTTGCCTCACTTTTCTCCCTGAAAACGTGGTTTCAGAGATCAGATTAGCCTCACTCCATGGCGGGAGGATTGTCCACGATGCCCACAATGAAGGCATCCACAGGGGTGGGATGATCCACGGCATACTGGGTAGTCTGATCTGTGGTGACCAGCACCAGTTCCCCAATGCCCGCACCCAGTGTATCTGCCGCGACGAGCATATCTTTTTTTGTGCCGTTCACGGGCTGAACCAGCAAGAATTTCAGCCCCTTCAGATTTTCCATCTTCCGGGTAGAATAGACCGTTCCCTTAACCGTACCAAGAATCATCGTATTTCTCCTTATTCCTTTCCGAGGACGGTGACCATCTGTCCCTGCCGCAGCAGGAAAGCGTTGCCGTCGTCGGTATCGATATGCAGATCCAGGGAATGCCCGTTTCCGGCGCGTACCAGCACATTGCCCAGAATGCCCGGCTTGACGCCGCCGATCTGGATCTGTACCCGGTCGCCATCCTTCAGGCCGAAGGCTGCCGCTTCCGCGGCGGACATATGCAGATGCCGGTCCGCAATGATCACGCCCTCCGGGACGTAGATCTCTCCCAGAGGCCCCCGCAGGGTGATGCCGGGGGTCCCGGCGGTGTCCCCGCTGGAGCGCACCGGTGCCGAGATGCCGATATTCCGGCAGTCGGTCTGAGCCAGCTCGATTTGGGCAGCTTTCCGCTCCGGTCCCAGGATCCGCACCTTTTTCAGTTCTCCCTTGGGGCCGATCACGTCCAGACATTCCTCGCAGGCGTACTGCCCCGGCTGGCTCAGCTGTTTTTTCGGCGTGAGCTGATAGTTCCGTCCAAACAGACGGTCAACGTCCCCCCGGGACAGGTGAATGTGGCGCACCGAGATCCCCACCGGCACCTGACGGCTGCGCTTTTGCAGTTCCGCGCGAACTGCCTGCGCCACGATCTGTGCCAGCTGTTCCTGGGTAATATCGTGATAAACCAAGGCTCAGCGCCCCCTTTGCTTTGAATTACAGCTCGGGCATGACCTCGCTGACGCTGGTGTGGGGGCGGGGGATCACATGGCAGCTGACGATCTCGCCAATGCGGGAAGCGGCGTTCTGACCGGCTTCCACGGCGGCCTTCACGGCACCCACGTCGCCCTGTACGAACACGGTGACAAGGCCAGCGCCGATACGCTCCTGACCCACCAGCGTTACGTCGGCGGATTTCAGCATGGCGTCGGCGGCTTCAATGTTGGCGGTCAGGCCGTTGGTCTCGATCATGCCCAGAGCGGCGTTCAGAGCCACCTGCTCGCCGGCAGGAGCGCCGGACTTTCCGGTAGCGGGGCCCTTGGGGGGCAGGATCCGTTCGATATCGCTGTGGGGACGGGCAATGACATTGGAGCAGAACAGCTCGCCGACCCGGGAGGCGGCGGCTTCACCGGCTTCGACAGCGGACTTGACAGCGCCCACCTCGCCGGTGACGATGACGGTGGTCAGGCCGGCGCCGATGGTGTTGGAGCCGACAAATTCCACATCGGCAGCCTTCAGCATGGCGTCAGTCGCTTCGATGTTGCCAACCAGACCCTTTGTTTCAATAAAACCCAGTGCTTTCATAAGTAGAGCCTCCTATAAGTATGTATAGTAGAATATTGATTTTTTAAATATAATATTCAAATCCTTAAACGATCCGCAGACCGCCCTCAGCCAGCACACAGCGGCGGCGGCGGCAGAAGCTTTTGGCGCAGGTGATGCCTTCACCAGTGGGCCCCGCGATGGTCATGGTGCAGTGGCCCTCTCCGCCGATGCCCACACCGGCCTTGGTGGCGCTGTTCTTGACATAGATGGTGGTCTCAATGGCTCTGGCAAACCGGGTCATGTGATCCACGTCCTTGGAGAAGATGGAAGCGGTGTGCCGGTTTCCGTGCTCGGCTACCAGCGCACACTCCACAGCTTCCTCGAAGCTGCCCACACGCACCACCGGCAGAATGGGCATCATCTGCTCCACCAGAACGAAGGGATGGTCGGCAGGGGTCTCGCAGACAGCCAGTCGGCAGGTATCCGGCACCTGAACGCCGATCTGGCGCAGGATCTCATTGGCGTTTTTGCCCACCCAGTCCTTGTTGACCTCATGCCCGCCGTTTTTCTTGGGCTTCAGGCAGATGCGGACCAACTGCTCGGTCTGAGCGGCGCTGAGCAGGTAAGCGCCGTTCTTCTTCAGCTCGTGGAGCAGGCCGTCATAGGCGGAGCCTACGGCGAAGACCTCCTTCTCGGCAAAGCACAGGATGTTGTTGTCAAAAGACGCGCCCTCGTAAAGCTTCTGACCGGCCAGCGCGATATCGGCAGTCTCATCCACAATGACAGGGGGATTGCCCGCCCCGGCGCCGATGCACTTCTTGCCGCTGCGCAGCAGGGCGTTGACCATGCCCATGCCGCCGGTACCGGCCATCAGGCGGATCTTCGGATTCGCCGCCAGCTGGTCCACGGCCTCCATGGTAGGCTCCCGGGTCATGGTCAGCAGATTGGCAGGGCCGCCTGCTTCCACGATGGCCTTGTTCAGTTCCTGCAGGCACTGGGCGCTGACCCGCTTGGCCCGGGGATGCACGTTAAACACCACCGTATTGCCGCCGGCGATCATGCTGATGGTATTGTTGATGATGGTCTCCGTGGGGTTGGTGGTGGGGGTGATGGCGGCGATGACGCCGAAGGGCGCGTACTCCTCCAGCATCAGGCCGGTGTCACCGGACAGGGCTTCTGTGGTCAGGCACTCCGGGCCGGGGGTCTTGTTGATGACGGCCAGGTGTTTTTCCACCTTGTCCTCGTACCGGCCCATGCCGGTCTCCTCAACGATCTTCCGGCTCCACTCCTCAACGTGGGCGCGGGCGCAGCGGCGGATGGCCTCGATAATGCGGCGGCGGTCCTCAATTTTGAAGTTGGCGACCCACTCCCGCTGGGCTTTCCAGGCGGCTTCCACGGCGTCGTCCACATTCTCAAACACGCCGTTGTCACCGGCAGCGCTTGCCGGGGCCGCCGCGGCGGCGGTCTTACAGGTGTAAGACGGCTGGACAGGGGCAGCGCCGCCTGTCTGAATGCCCGCAAGCACCTTCTGGACAATCGCATCAATTTCCTGCGATGTAATATCCATGGTATTCTATCCTTTCCGGGGATCCCCCTTCCGGGGATTCCGCTGTTATTTTCCCATTGCTCTGCGAACGACCTCCGCCATCACATCCGCTTTCGGCACATCCACGGCAAGCACCTGGGCGGGTGCCGGAACGGGGGCCGGTGACACAGGTACCGCCGCCGGAGTGGGGGGCGCCGTGTCCAGGGGCGGCAGGGTGGGAAGACCTTCGCCGGGACGGATGATGCCGGTCATACCGGCGGCAGGCCGCTGGGGCGCGGCAGGTACCGGCGCGCGGCTGGGGCAGACCGACGCGGAAGCGCAGACGGCGCATTTGCCGTCGCATACGCTCTGGGGTGCGGGGGCCTTGCAGCTTCCGTCACACAGGCCGGTCCGGGAATGGCCGCAGGTACAGCTCTTCGGGCCACCTGTGCATTTCTTTACCTTGCAGTAGTAGTCCATGGCTTCCACGGTCTGCACCGCTTCGCTCAGGCTCTTGCCCCAGGCCATGCAGCCGTCGTTCTGGAGCAGAACGCCCCGGTCCGTGCGGCACAGCAGACCCACGGCCTCCGCCTGGGTCTGGGCATCCTTCTGGGGAAGCAGCTGGATCCGGCCCATCCTCCGAACGGAGGGGCTGAAAGCCGCGGCTTCCATGCCAACGCCCTGCTGCCCCAGCACGGCGGCGCATACAGGATAGGCATGGACGATGCCCTGCACGGTCTCGTTTTCCCGGTAGATCCGCAGATGGATCGGCAGATCCTCACCCAGAGGCCTGGGCTTATTGGTAGCCATCTGCTTGCCAGACAGGTCGATGCGCACCAGCTGATCCTGCTGAAGGGCGGCCTTGTCCGCGCCCTCCACCGTGATCCAGATGGCATTGGGGCCTACCCGGACGCTGAGACTTCCGTCTCCCGCCACCTGAAAACCCCTGGCTTCCAGCTTGGCGGCGGCGGCGATGATGGCTTTCTTGGCTTCAAAGTCGGAGGGATAAGTTACGCCCTGAATCACCATAGCGTTCCCTCCTTATTTCTTCAGCTGGGGACGGCCCAGCATGGCCCGGGCTTCCGCGGGCGTCATGGGCATCATGCCCTTGGACTTGATCACGTCCACTACGTCGGCGATGATGGCGGCGTTGGTGTCACAGTGGACACCGGGGGCGATCATATCGGAATCCTCGAAGCCCACCCGGAGAGCAGTGGCGCCCTTGTCCAGAGCCACCTTTACCATTTCCCAGTCCTGCCGGTGGGCCTGGGTATAGCCCCAGAGCACATCGTTCCGGTTGGGGAAGTTCTCGTAGAGTGCCGCGATCATGTGGTCCAGCGCCGGGACCGTGGCGGGCATTTCGCCGCCGTGGCCGAATACCAGCGCGAACAGCAGGGGCCGGGGGAAATGGAACTTTTCATCCAGCTCCCGGACGGTGTTGATCATGCCCAGCTCGAAGACCTCGATGTCCGGGGTCTTGCCGTTTTCCAGGATCTTGCCCACGCAGTATTCCACGTCCCGGATGGGATTCTGGTAGACGGCAGTGCCCAGGTTGACGGAACCGACGTTCAGGCTGTTGGTCTCCACCCAGCTGGGATAGCAGGTCTGGCAGCGCTCCTCGATGGTCAGGTTGGACACGCCGCCGGTGGAGATCTCGATTATGATGTCACTGTCCTGGCGGATATAGTGAATGGTTTCCTCCAGCAGGCTGATATCCGGGGTCAGTCTGCCATTGAGGTCACGGCAGTGCAGGTGGACCATGCAGGCGCCGTGCTTGTAGCACTCATACACATCCCGGGCAATGGCCCTGGGATTGATGAGGATGTCCGTGGCAGCCACCGGCGCCACAGAAACCAGGATTTTTTTCATCGAAAAAACTCCTTCACTTTTTTGGAATAGGGGGATCTACTTCCAGTAGACGTAGTGGTCCTGCACAGCCTGAACGATCCGGGACGTATCATGGGTCTCGATGACGTTCAGCAGTTTTCTGTGCAGTTCCACAAAATTGTCGATCTCGCCGCTTTCCATGACCCTTTTGGTGGTTTCCCGCCGGCTGGGCAGGGTCAGCAGCGTGATATACTCGGTAATGGTCTCCAGCATGGGATTATTCGAAGCACTGGCGATGCGGCTGTGGAACTTCATGTCCAGCTCCAGTGTCCGCTCCAGTGACGGCTCCGGGCCATGCAGCTCCGCGGAAAGCTCACCGTAGGTGCGGTACAGCTCCGGCAGAAAGGTGCCGATATCCTCCCGCTGGACAATGATGTTCAGGGTGCCGATATCGATGACAGCCCGCAGCTCCACGAAATCCTTCCAGTTGTTGTTCTGCAAGATCAGGCTGTAAAGCATGGGGTCCAGCATCTTGCGGTTGTAGGTCTCACTGACGAAGGTGCCGTCCGCCCGCCGGATATACAGGATGCCGTAGGCCTGCAGCTTCTTCACTGCCTCCCGCACGGAGTTTCTGCCCGCGCCGAACTGGCGGCACAGCTCCATTTCCGTGGGCAGCTTGGCACCGGGGGTCAATTCGCCGGAGATGATCTGGTGGATGATCCCATCCATGACCTGATCGACTACCGATTTGCTCTGTTCCGAGACGTCCTCTGCCATGTTCCGTCCCCCTTCCGCTTCTTTGGGATGTTATATGGAATATCATGCGAAACATCCTATGTAGTTACACATTTATTCTAGCACATTCCATCGAAGCGCGCAAGTATCTTTCCCGGGCTACGCCATTAAAAGCGTGGGCAGGGTGATGAGCTGGGGGAAGGCGATCATCAGGGCAATGCAGATGAACGTCGCTATCAGGAATGGTACCAGTTTTGGGAATACCTCGCCTACGGTAATGTCCATCAAATCGCAGGCAACGTAGATGCACATACCAACGGGGGGCGTCACCAGACCCACGCCGATGACCACGGTGATCAGCACGCACAGAACGATGGGGTCGATGCCGACGCTCATGGCGATGGGGAACAGGATGGGCATGAACAGGGTCAGGGTGGCGATGGACTCCATGAACATGGTCACGATGAAGAACAGCAGCAGGATCATGATCAAGATCACGGTGGGGTTGGTGGAGAAGCCCAGCATGGTGCTGGCCATCCACTTGTCAAAGCCGGCGGTGGTCAGCATGATGGTGTACAGCTTGGCGGCGCCGATGACGATGAAGATACGGCCGGAGACCCGGACGGTATCACAGAAGGCGAACTTGATGTCGTCCCAGGTCAGCTCCCGGTAGATCACGCCGCCGGCGAACAGGCCGTAGGCCACGGCGATGACACCGGCCTCGGTGGGGGAGACGATGCCCAGGGTGATGGAGCCGACGATGATAATGGGCATCAGCAGGGCGGGCCAGGATTCCTTCAGGCCGTGCAGAACGGGGCGGATGGCGAAATGGCCAGGCTCCTTTTCAACGCCTTCCTTCTTCGCCATGAAGTAGGAGACGACCATCTGGGCAAAGCCGCACAGGATGCCGGGGATAATGCCGCCCAGGAACAGCTTGCCGGTGGAAATGCCGCAGATGCCTGCCATGACCACCATGGGGATGGAGGGCGGAATGATGATGCCGATGGTGGAGGAAATGGCGGTGACGGCAACGGTGAATTTCTTGGAATAGCCCTTGCGGATCATTTCCGGCATGAACATACCGGAGACACCGGCGGTATCTGCCACGGCGGAGCCGGAGATACCGGCGAAGATCATGGAGGACAGCACGTTCACGTGAGCCAGGCCGCCGTAGATGTGGCCGACGATGGAGTAGCAGAAGTCCATCAGGCGCTTGGAGATGCCGCCCTTGCTCATGGTGTATCCGGCGAAGGTGTACAGGGGGATGGCGAGAAGTGCCCAGGAGTTCATGCCCTCAAACATACGCTGGGTAATGGTGACGGTGGAGCCGCCGCCCAGGAACACGATGCCGCCGATGGCAGCCAGGCCCAGAGACATGGCGATGGGCACGCCCAGGAACAGCAGAACAAAGAAAGAAATCAACAGCCATGCGATCATTTGGTTTCCGCTCCTTCCTCTTTCTCCATGATCAGAACGATCATGTCAACGATGGCGGCGACCACGGTCAGGGCACCGGCGATGGGGAAGATCCGGTAGACCTGACCCATGGTGAACTGGGGCATGGTGGACACGGCCTGCTTGGCCCGGGTGGCCAGCTGCCAGCCGCCGTAGGTCACCATGGCATAGAACAGGATCACGAACAGGGACACGATGACGCTGTGGATCTTCTTCAGCTTGGGATTTTTCGCGGCGATGGAATCCACCAGCTCCACATGCAGGTGGGTGCGGCGGGCGGTGATGCCGATGCCTGCAATAAGCATGGAGAACACGTTCAGATATTGTCCGCCTTCCATGTACCACTTAAAGCCGCCCACCCCGGGAATGAACCGCAGGATCACGTTGGCCAGCAGGATCACCATCATGGCGCCGCAGAGGACTGCCGCCACCACGGTGCTGGCAGTATCCAGAAACGACTGTACTTTTTTCATACCGGGAATTGCTCCTTTCCGAACAATAATAGGGAGATGGGGCGGAGGGCTGAACCCTCCACCCCATGCGTAAACTTACGGATCAGTCGGGATTACTTGCTTGCCAGCCAAGCCTGCAGCTGAGTCAGCAGCTCGCCGTAGGTGTCGGCGTTGTCGGTCAGGACGGAAGCGGTGGCCTCAGCGAAGGGAGCCAGATCGGGGTAGTTGATCTTCATGCCGGCCTCTTCCAGCTTGCTGACCAGATCGTCGGTCTGCTGACGGTTCAGCTGACGGTCGTAGTCGGCGGAAGCCTTGGCGGCGGCGGCAACGATCTCCTGCTGGGAAGCGCTCATCTTGTTCCAGGTGCTCTCAGCGATGGTGAAGCACATGCCGGAGTAGATGTGGTTGGTGACGGACAGGTAGGACTGGACCTCGTACAGGTTATTGTTGTAGATAACGGGGATGGGGTTCTCCTGAGCGTCGTAGGTCTTCTGCTGCAGAGCCTGATACAGCTCGGAGAAGGCCAGAGGCTGGGGGTTGGCACCCATAGCGCTCATGGTAGCCATGATCACAGGGTTCTCAGGGGTACGGATCAGCATACCGACCATGTCAGCGGGGGTCTCAACGGGGCCCTTGGAGTTGGTGACGCAGCGGAAGCCGTTGTCGTAGTGGGCCAGGACGCGCATGTTCTGAGCCAGCAGGCCTTCCTCGGCGGCAGCCTCGATCTCGCCGTCCATGAACTCCCAGGCATCATCGAAGCCGGAGAACAGGAAAGGCAGAGCGGAGATGCCCATCTTGGGCTCGTAGGTAGCGAAGTTGGAAGCGTCGGTGATGATCACGTCCACCGTGCCGGAGTCCAGAGCGATGGAGTTGATCAGGTCGGCGTCGCCGCCCAGCTGACCGGAGGGGTAGATCTCGACCGTGACGGAACCGTTGGTCTTGGACTCAACCTCTTCCTTGAACTGAACGGAAGCGAGGGCGCGGGGGTCCTGCTCGTTGGTGGAGAAGGACAGCTTCAGGGTGATCTGGGGATCATCCGCGGCGGGAGCCGCAGCGGGGGCGTCCGCGGCAGCTGCCTGGGTGGCCGCGGGAGCGGTGGTAGGAGTGGAAGTGGAGGAACCGCCGCAGGCTGCCAGAGCCAGAACCATAGCGGCTGCCAGAATCATGGCAAGAACTTTTTTCATTTTGTTTTCTCCTTTGTTGTCGTTTTATTTTATCCCGGGCTTGCGGGACAGAATACGGTTCAAATGACGCCCTTCTTGATCAGGGCCTTTTTCAGTTCCTCGGCGCCGAAACGGACGGAGCTGAGCACCACCTTGTTGAACTTCTCGGCGATGTACTGCTCACAGTAGGCCATGGAGCCCTGGGCGAATACGATGACATCCACCTTGTCGGCGATGGTCGCGGCGCTCTCGGTCATTCGTGCCTTGAACTGCTCCTGATTCAGGCCGAAAGCCCCTTCCACCAGGCAGTCCACCAGTTCCACATACTTGCCGTTCTCCCGGGCCATCCGGCGGATGGTGCCCTTGGTCGGCTCCAGGGTGGTGGGCAGGGTCGCCATAACGCCGATGCGGGTGCCCTTGCGGACAGCTTCCCGGCACATCTCCTCGTCCACCCGGACGATGGGAACGCCGATGTACTTCGCCACGTCCTGGGCGCAGTCGGCGACCTCGCCCACGGAGCTGCACAGGTTTAGCATGGCGTCGCAGCCGGCTTCCGCGGCCTTCATGTACATGCCGATGAGGCGGGCGGCGGGGGCGGTGGTGACATAGCCCGCTTCCCGAACGTCAGCCAGAATGCTGGGGTCCTGCAGGCTGTACATTTCCACGCCGTCGCCCAGCTGCTTGCGCACTTCCCGCTCCACATCGGCGATCAGTTCCGGGGTCGTGCTGGTGTAAATCAGACCAACTTTCATTGGACATCCTCCTTAATTATCCACACACAACATCCTATGTTGTGCGCGGTAAAAATCTTTACAGAATCTTAACATCCTATGTTTAGTTTACTGCATTCCATAGAAAAAGTAAATTGTCTAAAATTGCAGATTCTTACATTCTGTTTTTTGATATATTTCACAAAAGTACGGGACCGGCGTTTTTTGTTTCCATGGATGCTGGACACAGGGGCAGGCGGCCACTATAATGGAACCATCCATTTCATCGAGGTGATCCCAATGGGACTGTTTGACAGCGACAACATCTGGAAGCGCAGGGCGCGGCAGCAGCAGGCGGCCCAGAATCCCCTGACGCCCCACGAACAGTGGGAGAAGGAGCTTCGCTCCAACTGCCTGTGGCTGGCAGGCGGCGTGCTGGTGCTGGCCTTGTCCGCCGGAGCGGTGGCTGTGGGCGCCATGAGCCTGAACCTGACCACCATCGTGATCCTGTTCATGGTCGGGGCCTACAGCGTCATGACGGCGCGGCAGATCGGGCAGCTTCGGAAGAACGAACCGGAACTGACCGCGGCCGAAAAGAAAAAGGCTAAGAAAAAGAAATAGCCCAACCGTGCCGGCTTTCCCAGCCGGCACATTTTTTGCGGTTACGCGAACAGAACCTGCGCGATCAGTACCAGCGGCTCTTCGCCGAGGCACGCGATCTGGTGGGTGTCTCCCGGCTGGGCCACGATGATGTCACCCGGTTCCAGCTGCTGGCTCTGACCGTTGATCACGTGGGCAGCGCGGCCGCTGAGAATGACCATGCTCTCCATCTCATTGGCGTGGGTGTGGGCGCCGATGCTGACACCGGGCATCAGAGTGTGGCGGACATAGGCGCGGCCCTTGCCCTGCATTTCCTCCGCTCCCAAAAGGAGCTTTTCCATCATGACGGTTCCCTCTCCGCCCATGCAGTGCTCAATCGGCGTGGGGACCATTTCGCTTCTCTTCCGGATGATCATGGGCATCCACCTTTCTTTTTGTTTGGGTATATCTAATGATAACGGATTTTATTCAAAAGTACAATTCGCATTTTCAACAGGATATTTCCACAGAATTTGTTTAATATGTCAGACATAATAAGAGGCGAATGGGAGCGTTTCACAAAAACATACAGCCAATTTTAGTCATATCTGCAAAATGAACGAAAAATAGCAAATTGGATATTGACATTTCATCCAGAAGTTTCTATAATGGTGACAGATAATATGTCTGACATAATAGACACATAAAATGCAGGAGGAACTAATTATGGATTACTTCAAGCGTGTATCCGCACAGACCCCCACCCGTTTCTGGATCAACAACGTTACCCGTGCAGAAGCGCAGATGGCCATTGACAACGGCGCTGTGGGCTGCACCCAGAATCCCTCTTTCGCATACAAGATGCTGGTGCATCCCCTGGATGCCGACCATGCCAAGGAAGTCCTGGCAAAGATCGTGGCCGAGGAGCCGGATGACACCATGGTCGAGGTGAAGCTCCAGCGGGAGCTGGTGGGCGAGGTCGCCAAGATCTGGCTGCCCCTGTACGAGGCTTCCAAGGGTAAGCAGGGCTACGTCAGCATTCAGGGCGATCCCTTCGACGAGAGCTTCGAGACCATCATGCGTCTGGCCCGCTTCAACCGGGAAGCCGGCCCCAATGTCATGATCAAGATCCCCGCCACCGATCACGGCATCGAGGCCATCGAGCAGTGCATCCGTGAGGGCATTCCCGTCAACTGCACCGAGGTCATGAGCCTGCAGCAGTGCATCGACGTCATGGACGCCTATGACCGGGCTACTGCGGACATGGAGAATCCCCCCGAGGTCTACATCTCCCATATCGCCGGTATTTTCGACCAGTACCTGGCGGGCGTGGCCAAGTCCCAGAACATCGACATCTCCTCCGACGTGCTGTGGTACGCCGGCAAGGCCGTGGCCCAGAAGGTGGTCGAGTATATGCACGACCGCAAGACCGGCGTGAAGCTGATCAACGGCGGCGCCCGTGGCCTGCAGCACTTCACCGAGTGGGTGGGCTGCGATGTGGCCAACACCATCAACTGGCGGGGCACTGCTGACAAGCTGCTGGAGCTGGACGGCCCCGTGGTCTGCCGCTTCGACGCCAAGATCCCCGCTTACGTTATCGACGAGCTGTGCAATAAGCTGCCCGACTTTGAGAAGGCCTTCTTCACCGGCCGGCTGACTCCCGCTGAGTACGAGCCCTTCGGCCCTGTGGAGCTGTTCTGCTCCAGCTTCCGCCGGGATTGGAAGGCGGTTCTGGACATGGTCGCTGAGATGCGCAAGTAATTGACCGTTTTCCCATTCACCCCTTTTCGGACAGCCGACCGGCGCGTGAGACCGCCGGTCGGCTGCTGTATTTTGCGAAAAAACAGATATCATTCGTAGAAAATACCCTTACACTCTTCCTTTTTTTCGGTTTTTGTGTTATTATATAAAAAAATTACTGAGGAAGTTGTATGGATATTGTCTCACTGATCGTATCTCAGGCAGGCCCCTCCGGCGGAGGAACGGCGGATGCTTTGTTTCAGCGGATCCGGGACCTGATCTTGACCGGACAGATCCCGGCGGGGTTCGTTTTCCCCAAGGAGCCGGTGTTCTGTGAACAGCTGGGTGTCAGCCGCAGCACCCTGCGGGAGGCCTATAAAGCGCTGGAAAGCATGGGCTTTATCCAGCGGGTAAAGCGGCAGGGCACCATCGTCAATGATTACCGCGATATCTCCCGGCAGGCGCCGCTGAGCACCAGCCTGATCCTCTCCGATCTGGACGAGCTGCTGGAATTCCGTGTTATGATCGAGGCGGAACTGGCCCGGCTGGCCGCAAAGCGGGCCAAGCCCGAGAATCTGGAGGTCATGACGGAGTCCCTGCGGGAAATGCGGGCCTGCGGCAGCGACATTCAGGCGCTGACCAATTACGACACCATGTTCCACATGGAGATCGCCAAGGCCTCCGGCAACCATCTGCTGATCAACACCATGGAAAACGCCAGAGACGCCTTCAACAAGGGCATCTACCGGGCTTTTCAGGTGGACACCCGGGAAAATGTCGCCGAAGCCCTGATGTTCCACGAGCGGATCCTGGACGCGGTCACCCGGAAGGAATCTGAGGAAGCCTATGCCCTGATGCGCCAGCACATCCGTGCCGTCGGCTGCCGTATGGGTGCCCAGCAGAAGGAACGCCCGTAGATGGCAAAAGTACAGACAAAAAAGCTGCCATTCCGGAAGGAATGACAGCTTTTGCATTATCATTTACCCCAATGAGGCGGACCTGTTACAGCAGGGCGCTTTCCCACTCCGATTCCTTGAAGCCGGTGAGGACTTTGCCGTCATCGGTGACGACGATGGGACGCTTGACCAGCATTCCGTCGGTGGCCAGCAGCCGCAGCTGCTCCTCCACGGTCATGCCGGGGAGCTTGTCCTTGAGGTTCAGGGCCTTGTATTGCAGGCCGCTGGTGTTGAAAAATTTCTTCACCGGCAGGCCGCTTTGCGCTAACCACTGGGACAGCTCTTCATAGGAAGGGTTCTGATCCTTGATGTGCCGGGCTTCGTAGGCGATGCCGTGGCTGTCCAGCCAGGCCTTGGCCTTCTTGCAGGTGGAGCAGGGGGGATACTGAAGAAACAGCATATTTTTCACCCTTATTTTACGAAATCGTTGACGATACGGATGATCTTCTGCACATCCTCGTCGGTGAGGTACAGGTGCAGGGGCATGGTGATGATATGCTGGGTCACCTCGTGGGCGTGGGGGCAGGTACCCTGGGCGTAGGTGTACATGGAGAACTCGGTGTTGTCCCGGTAGTGGACACCGCCGTAGATGTCGTTTTTCGCCAGCTCGGAAAGCAGAGCCTCCCGGTCGGGCACCACCAGTTCATAGATGTGGAAGGAGCATTCCTCGGGGTGAGGAGCGGGAATGATCTGGATCTTGGGATTTTTGGAGAAGCCCTCATCGTACATCTTCACGATCTGGCGGCGGCGGGCGTTTTCTTCGTCCAGATAGGGCAGCTGGGCCAGGGCGATGGCGGCCATGATGGCGTTGCCGTTGTACTTGTAGCCCACGTAGTCCACGCCGTAGTTCCATTTGTAGGTGCCCTCGCTGCTGGTGCGGGCGTAGGTGTCCTTGTTAATGCCCATCCAGGAGACCTTGCGGCACTGGGCGTCCAGCTCCCCGTCGGCAAAGCAGATCATGCCGCTGTCGCCGGTGGGCAGGTTCTTCACGGCCTGATAGGAGTAGACAGCCACGTCCACGCCCTCCCAGGTGCCGGGGGTCACGCCGTTTACCCGGGTGCCGGACATATGGGCGGCGTCCAGGATCAGGTGCAGGCCGTGGTTTTTGCAGATTTCCAGAACCTTGTCCAGCTGGCCTACCCGTCCGCCGTAGCCCACGAAAATCACGGCCCGGGTCTTGCCGGTGATCTTCTTTTCCACGTCAACAGGGTCCAGGCACAGGTACTGGTCCACATCGGCGAAGACGGGCTTCATGTTTTCGTAGAGAATGGCGTGGTTGGTGGAGACGAAGGTCACGGGGGTGGTGATGATCTCGTCGCCGTCCTGCCAGCCGTAGCGGCGCTTCAGGATATTCACCGCCAGATGCAGGCCGGAGGTGTTGGAGTTTAAGTAGCAGGCGTGGGGGTGGCCGGTGTACTCCTTCCACTTCTGCTCGAATTCGGCGGTCTTGAAGCCGGAGCCGGTCCAGCCCTTTTCCAGACACTCCCGGATCTGCGCCAGGCACTCGTCAATATGGAACTTGGGTTTCAGAACTTGAATGGTAGACATGTTATCTCTGTCCTTTCCTTAGCAGAATCCATAAAATCATGGGGCTATTTTAGTCGATATTGCGGAAAAAAGCAAGGGGCTTATTGGCTGATTCCCAAAATCCGCTTGACAAACTGCTTAAAGTAGTGCAGCTCGAAATAGTGGTGCCAGCGGAAGGGCTTTTTCCCGTCCAGGTAATCCCCGAAGAAGGCGTGGCCTGCCCGGAAGCCCTCGTAGAGGGAATCGGAGAAAGGACCGTACCAACTATCCTGGAACCAATTATAGCGGTACAGGTCAGCATAGGCCTTCATATAGTTCACAAAGCAGTGCTTGTAGTGCTTTTCCGTCACATATTTTTCATCCGGCGGCTGATAGCCCTTATTCCTGGCGAAGCGTTCCAGCTCCGGGGTGTAGCCCATGATGAAGGGGCCGACGAAATCGATGGGGTAGATGGGAATGTTGGCGTCGATGTAGATGACGTGCAGGTCCCGCATCCGGTTCACATCGGTCTGGTTGTCATCGCTGATGACCAGCCGCTCCACAATTTCCACGGTCTGTCCGTTTCGCCCAAAGAGCATATTGTGAGGAAGAGAGCCGGACAGGGAGGCCACCACCTCCGCGTTTCGGATATAGTAAATCATCCGGTCCAGCGGCACCTTCTCGGGATAGAGGATGGTGTAGCCGTTCTTTTCGTAGAAATTGTCCAGAGAATCAAAGCCGAATTCAAAGGGCTGGCCCTTTTTGAACTGGCTGCGGCTGAAATAGATCTTTTTTGGGGTGTCCCAGTCGGGCTGGGGCATAACGCTGTCCGCCACGGCGTCGAAGACCCGCAGCAGCTTGGGCGTGTAGGCAGTCCGCATATGGATGCCCAGCTCCGGGACAACGACCTCCCGGTAGCGGGTGGGTTTGTTGATGATCTCCAGCTTGTCCCAGATCTTCAGCAGCTCCAGAAACAGCCGGTAGTTGCCCTTAATTTCCCGCTCCTCGTTTTCGTCCAGAAAGAAAACGTATTTGTCAATGGACGGGTCGTTTTCCAGAAAATACCACAGCCGGGTCACGCCTTCAATGAGAAAATGGCCCCAGTGGTTCACGAGATAGCCGCAGTAAACCACTTTTTCGTCCCGGTATTCCGCCGCTTCTACGGGATAACTGCCCTCTACCCGTCCGGGAATGGAGGACAGGGACACGTATTCCCCGTTTTCATCCACCACGCCGCCCTTGCCGAAGAGCAGGCCAAAGCTGGGGTCCCGGCGCAGGGGGAGGATAAGGGCGTTATTACCCTGCCAGATTTCGGGATTCTCCCTGATTTCTACGGAGTTATCATACCATTTTTTCAGAGCCTTGGCCTTTTCCGGGCGCAGATACTGGTATTCAATGTTCATGAAATCCTCTTTCCGGCCTTATCTGTGATAATGGATCAGCCGCTTGATGAATTGCTTGAGGTAGTGGATCTGGAAATAGTGCTCGCGCAGGAAGGGCTTTTCCCCGTCGATGTATTCCTTAAAATAGGGGTAATTGTCCTCGTAGGCCTCGTACAGGGAATCACAGATCTCCGGGTACCATGGCTCCATGTGCCAGCGGTAGCGGTAGTTGTCCTGATAGGAGGCCATGTAGCCCTTAAAACACTGATCGCGGTAGGCTTTGCTGCGGAATTCTTCCGCCGGGGGCAGCAGGCCCTTGTCCGCGATGTAGCTTTCCAGAATGTGGTTGCAGCCCACCATCAGGGGGCCGGTGGTGTCTACGGGGTACAGATGGAAGTTGGCGTCGATGGGGGTGACATGGAGCTGCCGCATCTGGTTGATGCCTACCTGATGGTCGTCGTTGATGATCAGCCGCTCCACGATGGTCAGCTTCTGGCCGTTTCTCGCGAACAGCATATTGTGGTGGACGGAACCGGAGATGGTAGCGATCTCGGAAGCACCCCGGATCAGCCAGATCAGGTTTGACAGGGTGATGGTCTCCGGGGCCAGCAGGGTAAAGCCGTTCCGCTGAAAGAAATTGTCAAGACAGTCAAGGCCAAAGTCAAAGCCGTTGCCCTTGGCGAAGCTGCTGCGGGTAAAGTAAATTTTGTCGGCCTTCTCCCAGGTGGGGTCAACGGTGATGTTGTCCGCGATGGCGTCAAAAATCGCCAGATATTCCGGGGAATAAAAGTGCATACACTGGAAAGCGATTTCCGGCACGATGACTTCCCGGTATTTGGTGGGGGTGCTGATGATCTCCAGCTTGTCCCAGATCTTCAGCAGCTGGAAGAACTCTTTATAGTTGCCCTTGATCTCCCGCTCCTGTCCCTCATCAATGAAGAAGACGTATTTGTCAACGGTCTGGTCATCTTTCAGGGCATACCACAGCCGGTTCACGGCCTCCACCAGAAAATGGCCCCAGTGGTTCACGAGATATCCGCAGTAGACCACTTTTTCGTCCTTATAAACGGGGTTTTCAAAGGCGTAGCCCCGGCCGATGCGCTCCGGGAACCCGGACAGTTCTACATACTGCCCGTTTTCGTCCGCCACGCCGCCCAGTCCGAACAGCAGGCCCTCATTCACGACCTCGTGAAGGGGCAGAATGGTGGCGTTTTTTCCCTGCCACACCGAAAGAGACTGCTTTTCGGGGAAGGGAGTATCATACATCCGTTTCAGCCATTGGGCCTTTTTGGGGCGCAAGAAGCTATAGTCGATCTGAAACATGGCCGAACCTCTCTTTTGTCAGCGATTGCCGTACATTTTCTCGTAGTAGTTCTGGTATTCCCCGGAAATAATAGTCTCCCACCATTCCCGGTTATTCAGATACCAGCTTATCGTCTTCTGAATGCCGTCGGCGAATTTTGTCTCCGGCAGCCAGCCCAGTTCGTGGTGAATTTTGGTAGGGTCGATGGCGTAGCGCATATCGTGGCCCTTCCGGTCGGTGACGAAGGTGATGAGGCTCTCGGGCTTGCCCAGGGCCTTGCAGATGATCTTCACGATATCGATGTTGCGCATTTCGTTGTGTCCGCCGATGTTGTAGACCTCGCCTACCCGGCCCTTGTGGAGGATCAGGTCGATGGCCTTGCAGTGGTCCTCCACGTACAGCCAGTCCCGGACGTTTTCGCCGGTGCCGTAGACCGGCAGGGGCTTGTCGTTCAGGGCGTTGGCAATCATCAGGGGAATCAGCTTTTCCGGGAAATGATAGGGGCCGTAGTTATTGGAGCACCGGGAGATGGTCACGGGCAGTCCGTAAGTACGGTGGTATGCCAGCACCAGCAGGTCCGCGCCTGCCTTGGAAGAAGAATAAGGTGAGCTGGTGTGGATGGGAGTCTCCTCGGTGAAGAACAGGTCGGGCCGGTCCAGGGGCAGGTCGCCGTATACTTCATCCGTGGACACCTGATGATAGCGCGTAATGCCGTACTTCCGGCAGGCGTCCATCAGCACCTGGGTGCCCAGGATGTTGGTTTGCAGGAACACCTCGGGATTTTCAATGGAGCGGTCCACGTGGCTCTCGGCGGCGAAGTTCACCGCCATATCCGGGTGCTCCTCCTCAAAGAGCTGATACACGCCCGCCCGGTCGCAGATGTCCAGCTTCACGAAGCGGAAGTTGGGGTTATCCATGACGGAAGCCAGGGTAGACAGGTTGCCGGCGTAGGTCAGCTTGTCCAGACACACGATTCGGTAGTCCGGGTGGGCCTTCATCATATGGAAAATGAAATTGGAGCCGATAAATCCGGCACCGCCGGTGACGATGATGGTCATAAAGATCTCCTTTATTTTCTTACCTTAAAGCTGACGAATTTTTCCTCAGCCACCTGCCGAAGGTGGTGCCCATAGGGGGACTTCCCATAGAGATCGGCGGATTCCAGAAGCTGCCGTGTGGTGATCCAGCCGAAGCGGAAGGCAATCTCTTCCGGGGCGGAGATCTTCATGCCCTGCCGCTTTTCCACCATGTGGACAAACTCCGCCGCTTCCAGCAGGGTCTCCATGGTGCCGGTGTCCAGCCAGGCAAAGCCCCGGCCGAAGATCTTGGCGTCCAGAATGCCCTGCTGTAAGTACAGGTCGTTGAGGGTGGTGATCTCCAGCTCTCCCCGCTTGGAGGGTGTGACTTTTTTCGCCAGTTCGGAGACACCGGCGGGATAGAAGTACAGCCCGGTGATAGCGTAGTTGCTCTTGGGATGCTCGGGCTTTTCCTCAACGGAAAGCACCTTTTCGTTTTCGTCAAATTCCACCACGCCGAAGCGCTCCGGGTCGGGAACATAGTAGCCGAATACGGTGGCCCGTCCGTTTTCCGCGCCCCGCCGGGCTCTTTCCAGAATGGCGGAAAAATCGTTGCCATAGAAGATATTGTCCCCCAGGATCATGGCGCAGGGCTCGCCGCCGATAAATTCCTCGCCGATGAGGAAAGCCTGGGCCAGCCCGTCCGGGGAGGGCTGAACGGCGTAGCTCAGGTGGATGCCGAAGTGGCTGCCGTCCCCCAGCAGGTCCTGAAACCGGGGGGTATCCGTGGGGGTGGAGATGATCAGAATGTCCCTGATGCCTGCCAGCATCAGGGTGGACAGGGGATAGTAGATCATGGGTTTGTCGTAAACCGGGAGCAGCTGCTTGGAGGTGACCTTGGTCAGGGGGTAGAGCCGGGTGCCGGAGCCGCCGGCGAGAATGATTCCCTTCATAACGATACTCCTTTCCGCGTCGGGAGCGCAAACTCTCCCTTTTATCCTGCCATTTTACCACGGAATATGTCAAAAGTAAACTGTCTTTTCCGCAAAAAGCCCGCCGCGGAAGCGCGGCGGGCACGGTATCAGTCGGTGGGCGGGGTATGGGTGATCATGCGCCAGAGCTTGCGGACGGCCCGGATGGACAGGTCCTTGGCTTCCAGCCAGTAATAGCGCAGCTTCCAGCGGTACAGAATGGTTTCCACGGGGTTCAGACGAACACCGGACTTGCTGGGCCGCAGGCCTTTTTGCAGCATGAGGTCCATTTTTTCGACCTCAAACAGATAGGGAGGTTTGGCACAGTAGCGGGTGCCGAAGTGGACGATATGGCCCTGCTCCACCATGGGGTGCCACTCGGTGGCATAGCGGCAGGTGCCGGTGAAGATGTCGTGTTCCATGGAGGTAGCTTCCCAGGGATGACCGTAGTTGGCGGGATCGGCTACCATGGCGTGCATCCCGTGGACAGCCATGGCAAGGCAGAGCACCGTCTCGTCGGCGTAGGATGCGCAGAAATCGGGCCAAACATATTCATCGTAGTGCTTGGCGATGTTCTGACACTCGTCGTAGAGGGCATCGCAGGCGGGGCCTTTGCGGATGAAGTACAGGCCGCCGCAGATGTCCGGCTTCCAGTGGACCCGCCCATTGTATTCCCCGATTTTTCCGTCCTGAAACAGGCCCTTTTCCGAGTCGATGGGGTAGTTGGTGCCGCAGCCGGAGAAGTCGTCAGAGGTGGAAAAATAGTCCCAGAGGTCATTCAGATCGGCGTAGGCAAGACAGTCCGCGTCAATGAAGATGGTCTCGTCAAAGGGCGAGCGCTTCAGAAGCTCAAATTTATTGAAGTAGACCCGGGGGCCGGGCTGAAAGAGGATCACCTGATCGAAGGCCTTGGTGTATTCATTCTCCTTATCGCACAAAATGGCGAAGGGAAGGGGATCTTCGCAGAACAGGCGGTAGGACAGCACCAGATTTTTTGCCATTTCATAGTATTTGTCCCGCCCGGTGGCGATGGTGATAAAGCCTCTTGTCATAAGCGCGGCCCTCCAGTGCAGAAGTTTCTGTCTTGTCAAATGCTTATCAGGTTCACTCAGTAGTACGGTGAATTGGAATTTGCCGGAGTGATGCCTTAGGCAAATTGTATCCATTACCATTATAAAAGAGGGCGCATTATTTGTCAATGAAAACCCACCATTCCCCAAAATCGGGCGGATTTTCCCACTGACATCTTGCGCGGACCATTTGCCCGTGCTAAAATGTAATCAACAGAATTTTCCTCAAAGGAGTACGTTTATGAATCCCACCGTCAGTATCATCGTCCCGGTCTATAACGCGGAGCGTACCATCGGACGCTGCATTGAGAGCATCCTGAACCAGGAATATACCGATTTTGAGCTGCTGCTGGTCGACGACGGCAGCGCGGATGATTCCGGCGCCATCTGCGATGCCTACGCGGCCAGAGACAGCCGGATCCAGGTCCTTCATAAAGAAAATACCGGCGTTTCTGCCAGCCGAAATCTGGCGCTGGACCGGGCAAGGGGCACCTACCTCCAGTTTCTGGACAGCGATGACTGGATCACCACCGACGCCACCAGCTCTCTGGTGCGGGCTATGGAAAACGGCCCCTGCGATATGGTGGTCTCCGACTTTTACCGGGTCGTGGGGGAGCGGCTCTCCCAAAAAGGTGACATTGACGAGGACGGCATCATGACCCGTGAGGAGTACGCTGCCCACATGATGGAGGACCCCGCCGACTTCTACTACGGCGTGCTGTGGAACAAGCTCTACCGGCGCGACATCGTAGAAAAGCACCATCTGCGGATGGACCCGGAGATCAGCTGGTGCGAGGACTTCATGTTCAATCTGGAGTACATCCGCTACGCGCAGACCTTCCGGGCCATTCAGATCCCCATCTACTATTACGTCAAGACCAAGGGGTCCCTGGCCTCCCAGAGCCTGACCATCAGCCAGACCGTGAAAATGAAGCTGACAGTCTTTGAGTGCTACCACAGCTTTTTCAAAACGGTTCTGGACGAGGACGAGTACGAAAAGTGCCGTTTAAAGGTCTACCGGTTCCTGCTGGATGCCGCCGGTGACGGCACTGTGCCCCCGGCGGTGCTGTCCAATTCCCAGAAGCTGGGAAATGAGCGGATGCAGGTCCCGCCCCACGTTCTGGACGGGGAGGGCGTGCTGTATGACGCCTTCCGGGAGCGAAAGCTGCTGGATCGGTATCTGGAAACCGCTGCGCTGAAAAACGATCTGGCCTTGCCCGATGCCAAGCTTTTGCTGGCCCTGTGGGAGCTGGATTTCCAGCCCACCCGCCGGGAGGCGGCGGATTTTGCCAATCTGCCCCGGAGCGCTTTTTCCCTGTCTCTGCAAAAGCTGACAGGCCGGGGTCTGGTCAGGATCATGGATATTCGGAAGGGAAAAGAGCAGGTCAGGCGAATGGATATCTCCTTCCCGGAGGCGGCAAAGCCTGTGCTGGCGGACCTGGAGCTTGCCCGGCGGGACTATGAAGCTGCCCGGTTGGCGGCCCTGGAGCCGGAGGAACTGGAGCAGCACGACCGGCTGGCTGAGAAAATACAGGCCCATATCCGGGATGTTCTGCAAAGATGAGGGCAGCACCGGCCGACGCGGAGGAAGGGCAGGACCGCGTGCTATCCGGATATCCAAGAGCGTGGAACGGTTAATAAGGGAAAAGCCTTTGGCGGGGATTCCTTTACTGCTGTTGTCCTCCCGCGCGGTCAGGAAAGGAAAAACCACGCCGCATAGTTTTGCATTACGTACGCATAGAAATTTCTCCTTTTGTCGAGACCGTAGGCTCAGAACCGTTTTTTCTCTATGCGGAAAATCATAAACCCAACTTTTTGCATAACAAAAATCGGAAATTTGCTTAGTTAAAAGCAAATTTCCGATTTTGGCAGGGGCACAAGGACTTGAACCCTGAGCCTACGGTTTTGGAGACCGCCGCTCTACCAATTGAGCTATACCCCTATATATGATTAAAAAGGCGAAGGCCTGGACTTCTTGGTGGGCCTTCAGGGACTCGAACCCGGGACTATCCGGTTATGAGCCGGAGGCTCTAACCAACTGAGCTAAAGGCCCGTAAAGGAAGGTGAACTCGTCACCACGCAGGACATTATAGCATCGATTCCGCAGTCTGTCAAGAAAATTCTTTACCCGTTGGAAAGAAAATGTAACTCGGAGGGCAAAGGCCCGGGAGACTGCCGTCTCCCGGGGAACAGTCAGATTTCCTTGTACATTCCGGCGGCATCGTCCTTGCGGACGTTGTCGGAAACTTCCAGAACCTCCACGGCCACGGTGCGGGCGCCCATGGAGATCTCGATGCGGTCGCCAACCTTTACGTCATAGCTGGCTTTGACCACCCGGCCATTGACGCTGATGCGCCCATTGTCGCAGGCTTCGTTGGCCACGGTGCGGCGCTTGATCAGCCGGGAGACCTTCAGAAATTTATCCAGACGCATGGCTTACTTGGCGACGCTGTCCTTCAGCGCCTTGCTGGCCTTGAAGCCGGGCACCCGGGTAGCGGGGATCTCGATGGTCTCCTTGGTGTGGGGGTTGCGGCCGATGCGGGCCTCCCGGTCCTTGGTCTCGAAAATGCCGAAGCCGGAGATCTGCACCTTCTCACCCTTCACGAGGGCGGCGGTGATGGTGTCGATAGCGGCGTTCAGGACCCGCTCGGAGTCCTTCTTGGACAGGCCGGTGCTCTCGGCACAGGCGGAGATCAATTCAGTTTTATTCATAAGATGAATCCTCTTTTCTACGGAAAAATCGTCAATAGCTTAACATAACTTCCCGAAAAATGCAAGATATTTTTGCAGGATCTCTCACAATTTCAGAAGTTTCGCGATTTTAGCGCCCTTGGGCAGGAGCAGGCAGTCGGCCCGGGTGATGGCCTTCAGCCTGACGGCGGCAAAAGCGTATACGCATACACCGATGATCACGGGCAGGGCACACAGCATCAGGCGGCTGGTCAGGCCCAGCGCGATCAGACCCCGGTAGCTGCCGTAGACCACCACGCCCATAATGGCGGCGGACAGGAAGGGGCGCAGCAGGTTTTTCAGCACTGCGGGAGGATTTTTCAGCAGGGTGCGCAGGGAGTACAGGTTCAGAATGCTGATGGACACATAGCACACCAGAATGCCGATGGGAGTGCCCAGGATGTTGATGTGGGGATTGCCGGTGAGGATATACACGGCGATCAGGTTCAGCACGCCGCCGACCAGCATATTCACCACCGGCCGGCCGGCGTGGCCGTGGGCCTGCATGATGGCGGTGGTGACCATGACCGTAGCGTTAAACGCGATGGCGATGGCAAACACGAACATGAGCCGGGTCGCAAGATCCAGATCGGCTCCCGAATAGCGACCAAGCAATGCGGTAACGGGCCGGGCCAGCACCGCAAGGCCAAAGGCGCAGGGCATGGAGATCAGGCCCGTGATGCGCACGGCGGACTCCTCGGTGCTCTTGGCTTCGGCGTTGTTGCACAGGGTCAGCTGGGCGGTAATGGCGGGAATGACGCTGATGGTGATGGGGGTGATGAAGGCGCAGGGCATATTGAAGATGGTCAGACACATGCCGTAGATGCCCCGCATGGTGTCGGCGGCGGCCTGGGTGTAGCCCAGATTCAGCAGCTGGCCCATGTAGATCTTCGTCTCCATCATGGTGAAGAACTGCAAAATAGCGGAACCAACGGTGATGGGCACGGCGATCATCATCAGGCCCTTGGCTGTGTCAGCGTAGGAACGCGGCTCTTCGGTGGTCACCGGCAGGATGGCGTAGCTCTTGTGGAAGCAGAAATACAGGTAGATGGAGGACACCAGACAGCTGGCGGTGACACCCAAAATCGCGCCGCCCGCGGCCAGCGGCACGCTGCCGGTGGTTTTCAGCAGGAGCAGGGCGGCGACCATGCCCACGATCAGCTTCACCACCGCCTCAATGACCTGAGAGATGGAGGTGGGGATCATGTTGCTTTGGCCCTGGAAGAAGCCCCGGAAGGTGCTCATAATGCAGATGAGAAGCACACAGGGGCCGAGACAGCCGATGGCAGCCCAGGCATCAGGCTGGTTCTGGAACTGGGCCAGCTGCCGGCAGAACACCGTCATCAGCAGGGAGCCTGTGATGCCAAGGCCGAGGAAAATGCCCCGGGCGGTGTGGTAGATCCGGCGCACCTGATTGTAGTGCTTTAAGGAGCTGGCCTGAGAGATCATCCGGCTCATGGCCACGGGCAGGCCCGCCGTGGAGATCATCAGCAGCACATTATAAATATCGTAGGCTGTATTGAAATAGCCGAAGCCCTGAGAGCCGATGATGGCATTCAGGGGGATCTTATACAGGGCGCCGATGACCTTGACAATGGCGGTAGCCATGGCAAGCAGAGCGGTGCCGTGGAGAAAATTCTGTTTTTTCTGAGCGTCAGACATGAAAAACGTCCTTTCGGGAGAGAAAAGATACAAGATACGAGATACAAGATATCAAGACGGAGTTATTTCGTTTCTTCAAACAGTTTGGGGATGGCGTAGGTGGTCAGTTCCTCCACCACTTCTTTTAAGTCAATAGTGGGGAAGGTGCCGTTTTGATAGAGGATCTTGCCCCGGACCATGGTCATGGCCACGTCGCCGCCCTTGGCAGACCAGAGCAGGCCGTTGAGGACGTTGTGGCAGGGCATCAGGTGGGGGGCGGTGAAGTCAACGAGGACGATGTCCGCGTCCATGCCCTCTTTCAGCATACCGCATTCCGCGCTTCGGCCCTGAGCCTGCGCGCCGGTGACGGTGGCCATCATCAGGGCGGCGGAGGCGGGGAGGGCGGCACTGTCACCGCTTTCCTTCCGGGCATCCATGGCGGCAAAGCGCATGACCTCGAACAGATCGAGATTGCCGCACTCGATGGCACCGCCGGTGCCCAGGGCCACGTTCATGCCGGCCTTCACGGATTCCAGAATGGGGGTGGATGCCTGGCCGGACTTGTAGGCGGCCACGGGAGTTGCCACGGCAGTGACGTGCTTTTTCCCTAACAGTTTACGCTCGTGGGGTTCCAGATATGTACAGCCTGCGGCAGTGGCGGGGACGCAGAACAGATTATGGCAGTTCAGCAGCTCTCCCGGGCCCATGCCGGTTCGGTCGAGACAGGACTCCACCTCGCCTTTGGTCTCCGCCAGGTGCAGCTGCATCCCGATGCCCTGCTCGGAAGCGTAGCCTGCCAGCCCTTCCCAGAGACGGTAGTTGCTGGTGTACTCGGCGTAGATGCCCGCGTCGATTTTGATGCGCCCTTCGTCAAAGCCGTTCCACTTGTCCACCACCCGGACAAGCTCCTGACACTGTTCGTCGGTTTCAAAGTCGAAGTCCTCGTTGGGATCGATGAAGCGGTAGCTGCTCAGCGCCAGATTGGCCTTGATACCGGACTGGGCCACGGCTTCGGCGGTGGCGTTGGGGTAGTAGTACAGGTCAGAGACGGAGGTGATGCCGAAGCGCAGACACTCGGCGATGGCAAGCAATGCGGCGGCTTTTGCACTGCGGGAGTCCATTTTGGCTTCCTTTTGCAGCAGTGCCTGCAAGGCTTCCGTATTGCCCAAATCGTCGGTGTAGCTGCGAAGCCCGGCAGTGGCCAGATGGGTGTGGCAGTTCACAAGGCCGGGGATGGCAACCATGCCGGTACCGTCAATGATGGTTTTGGGCGGCTGGGCGGGAGCGGATTTGCTGATGGAGACGATCTTGCCGCCGTCGATGCCGATGTACGCGCCGAAAATGACCTCCATCCGGGGGTTCATGGTCACGGCGGTGACGTTGGAAATCAAAGTGTCCAATGAAAACAACCTTTCAGAGAAAAAGTGATTTGTAGGGGCGGGTCAGTGACCCGCCCGTCGGCGAAGCCGCTTTTTCACGATTCCGCTTCGCGGTCGGGCGGGTCGGTGACCCGCCCCTACAGTGGCGTTACATAAGCGCGAACAGTTCTTCCTTCTGCTGACACACAGAATCGATCATTTCGATGTACTGTTCCGGGAATTTGGGGTTGTGGAAGCGCTGGAGGGTGCCGTCGGGGAGGTTGACCTTGTTCATGCCCCCGCCGCCCAGAGAGACGATGGTGTGCAGCTCCTCCATCATATAAATATTGTACAGGCAGTCCAAACCGTCCCGGCTCCAGCCCACGTTTTCAAAGCTGCCGGACATATATTTCTGCCGGTACAGGTAGTAGGGCTTGTAGTTGAGCCCCCGCAGCGTGGCATTGGCGTAGTCCACCATCCGGGTTACTTCTTCGGCAGTGGACAGGCCCTCCCGCTTTTCGAAGAGATCCGCACCCTTTTTCAGAGCCAGGGTGTGGACGGTGATGTTGGCGGGGCTCAGGGCGGCGACGGTATCCAAAGAGCGGCGGAAGCCGTCGAAATCATCCTGGGGCAGTCCGGCGATCAGATCCATGTTGATGGCGGTAAAGCCCGCGTCTACCGCTTCCTGATAGGCCCTTACCACATCCTCCGCCTTGTGAGGCCGTCCGCAGGCATGGAGGACGTGGTCTTCCATGGTCTGGGGGTTGATGCTCATGCGGTCAGCGCCGTGCTCCCGGATGGCCCGGAGTTTTTCCGCGTCCAAAGTGTCCGGGCGTCCGCCCTCCACGGTGAACTCGATGCAGCGGCTAAAATCAAAGGAGGTGCGCAGGGTGTCCAGCAGACGAACCATCTGTGGTGTGGACAGGGTGGTGGGGGTGCCGCCGCCGATGTACAGGGTGCGAAGGTGCTTGCCGCTTTTCTTCATCAGCTCCGCCGTGACCCGGATCTCTTTCTCCAAAGCGGACAAATACGGCTCCAAAAGTTCGGTTTTCTTGCCGATGGTGCGGCTGACGAAGCTGCAATAGGTGCAGCGGGTGGGGCAGAAGGGGATGCCCACGTAGACGGAAATGTCCTCCGGTTCCATGAGCTTTACGGCGTTTACCGTGGACAGGGAACAGTCCACCGACAATTTCCGCCGGTCCTCCGTGACGTAGTACACATCCTTCATGAGCTTTTCGGCGGATTTTGGAGTGCCGCCCTCCAGAAGGTGTTTTGTCGTAATTTTGGTGGGGCGAACTCCCGCCAGCGCGCCCCAGGCCGGGGCTTTCGGCAGCAGCTGGATGGCGGCGAGGTAGTAGCTCTGCTGCAAGGCCCGCCTTCTCAGACGCACGGTTTCGTCGCACGCCTTTAACCGGCGGGAAGCGACAGCGGTTTTTTCACCCAGGGTGATTTTCGCGGTGGCGGTGAGCCAGGTTTTGCTCCGGTGGAGGGAGGATTCCGCCTGCCCCGCCGGGTTATCCGGGAACAGCGCCATTTGCAGCTGCTCCACAGCGTAACGGTCTTCATGACCGATGAGTGTCAAGTTCATAGGGATTCCTCGCAGAACGTCAATAAATCCGCAGGGGGCAGCGTCGCCGACACCCCCCACGGTGAAATGCGGGAGTCAGCGCAGATAGGGATTATATTTCTTCTCGCTGGCCAGCATGGTGGATTCCCCGTGACCGGGGAGCACCCACAGGTTGGCTTCGATTTGGGACAGCCGTTTCAGAGAGTCCTGCATCTGCGCCCAGCTGCCGCCGGGCAGATCGGTGCGCCCGCAGCTGCCCGCGAACAGGGTGTCGCCGGAGAACAGAGTGTCGCCGATCAGCAGACATACGGAACCGGGGGTGTGGCCCGGGGTTTGCAGAACGGAAATATCCAGCCCCGCCAGGTTCAGCTGGCTGCCCTCGGCGTAGGTCTGGGTATAATAGAGCTTCCCGGCGGTGAGATTGGTGGGCAGGGACAGGTCGTCGGCGCAGAGGTACACCTGACAGCCGGTGTCCGCCGCAATATCCCGGACGGCCCCCACGTGGTCAAAGTGCCCGTGGGTCAGCAAAATGGCTTCCAGGGTAAGGCCCAGCTCGCTGAGCTTGCCCAGGATGGTGTCAGCCTCATAGCCGGGGTCGATGACACAACAGGATGTGCTTTTTTCGTCGTGGATGATGTAGCAGTTGACCTGATAGGCCCCAAGGGTAAGAACATGGACTTTTAACATAATTACCTCATTTGCATTCAGCGTCTGGGTGTGTCCATCAGTTGGTCGGTGTCCAGGATCAGGGTCACGGGACCATCGTTGATGGATTCCACCTTCATGTCCGCACCGAACCGGCCATGCTGTGGGGGATATCCCAGATCGGTACAGTCCGACAGAAATTTTTCGTACAGGGCGTTGCCCAGTTCCGGGTTTGCCGCGTCGGTGAAGCTGGGGCGGCGGCCCTTGCGGCAGTTGCCGTAGAGGGTGAACTGGCTGACTACCAGCACCTCGCCTTTGACAGCATCCAGACCCAGATTCATTTTTCCGTTTTCGTCCTCAAAGATCCGCAGTCCCAGGGCTTTTTCTGCCAAATAGCGGCATTCTTTTTCGGTGTCGTTGGGGCCGACCCCCAGCAGGATCAGAAAGCCCTGGCCGATTTTTCCAACCACCTCTCCGTCAATGGTGACGGAGGCGGATTTGACTCTTGTCAGTACAGCACGCATGATATGCTCCTTTCAAGGCTCCCCGACAAGGAGAGCCTTTTTAGTTCTGTCCTCTGCGGGAATTGGTGACATCCCGGATGTTCAGCAGCTTTTTACGGATGGAGTCCAGCTCCGCCACATTTTTGACCTCGAAGCGGATGATAATGTTGCTGCGGCCGCCGGGAAGATCCTTGGCGTTCAGCTCCTTCACCCGGACCCGGGCGGTGCTCATCACCGTGGCTACGTCCAGCACCAGACCGTCTCTTGTGATGCAGTCCAGTTCCAGCGTGGTCTCAAAGGGCTGCTCCTCCTGGGTGGCCCAGCGCACACGGACCCAGCGGGCGGCCTGGCGGGGATCGTCCCGGCAGGCGGCGTTGGGGCAGTCGGCCCGGTGGATGCTGACGCCGAAGCCCTTGGTGATGAAGCCCACGATGGCGTCACCGGGCACGGGGGTGCAGCATTTGGCAAATTTGATCATGCAGGACTCGATGTCCTCTACAATGACGCCGTTGACCGCGTGGCGGTTGAGAAGGTCGGCGTCGGAATCGGGACGCACCCGCAGGGGGCTGACGGGCAGCTTTTCCGCCGCCTGGGCCTTGATAGCCTTGTTGATATCGTCCCGGATGCGGCCCACGGCCTTGGTGGCGGTGAGGCCGCCGTAGCCGATGGCGGCGTACATATCGTCCCAGCTGTCAAAGGACAGCTTTTTCAGCAGATGGGGTTCCAGCTCCGGGTCTGCAAGAGCGGTCAGGGGCAGGCCCACCCGCTTCATTTCCGCCTCGAAGGAGGCCCGGCCGTGGAGGATATTCTCTTCCCGCTTTTCCCTCTTGAACCACTGCTTGATCTTGGTGCGGGCCTGATTGGATTTGCAGATGGTCAGCCAGTCCCGGCTGGGGCCCTTGGCGGATTTGGAGGTCAGTACCTCCACAATATCGCCGTTGCGCAGCTTGGTGTCGATGTTGGCGATGCGGTTGTTGACCTTGGCGCCGATCATGGCGTTGCCCACGCCGGAGTGGATGGCATAGGCAAAGTCGATGGGGGTGGAGCCGGCGGGCAGGGAGACGATGCGGCCCTTGGGGGTGTAGACAAAGACCTCGTCGTCGAACATATCGATCTTCATGTCCTGCACGAATTCCTCGGCATCGGAATCCTGCTGGGTCTCCAAAAGCCTGCGGACCCACTCAAAGTCCTTTTCCGAACCGCCGCCGGTGCCCTGCTTGTATTTCCAGTGGGCTGCGATGCCGTATTCGGCAGTCTCGTGCATCTCCCAGGTGCGGATCTGCACCTCGAAGGGGATACCCTGAGAGCCGATGACGGTGGTGTGCAGGGACTGGTACATATTGGGTTTGGGGGTGGAGATGTAGTCCTTGAACCGTCCGGGCACCAGATTGAACAGGTCGTGGACGTGGCCCAAAACGTTATAGCAGTCGGGAATGGAGTCCACGATGACCCGGAAGGCGTAGATATCGTACAGCTCGTCCATGGATTTGCCCTGGGACTGCATCTTGCGGTAGATGGAGTAGACGTGCTTGATGCGGCCGTAGGTCTTGTTGTGGATGCCGACGCTCTGCAGCCGCTGGGTGATCTTCTCCTGAATGGTGCGCATGAACACCTCGTCCTGCTCCTTGTGGGCGGTGAGGTAATTCATGATCTCGTCGTAAGAGCTGGGGGCCAGATACCTCAGGGCGATATCTTCCAGCTCCCACTTGATCCGCTGCATACCAAGACGGTGGGCCAGGGGCGCGTAGATGTCCATGGTCTCCTTGCACTTTTTGATCTGCTTTTCCGGGGTCTGGTACTGCATGGTGCGCATATTGTGGAGCCGGTCGGCGATCTTGATGAGCACCACACGCATGTCCTTGGACATGGCCATGAACATTTTACGCAGATTCTCCATCTGCTCCTGCTCGGAGGTGGAGAAATTGGCCCGGGTCAGCTTGGTGACGCCCTCCACCAGCTCGGCGACCGTGGTGCCGAAGATTTTTTCGATCTCCTCGTGGGAAGCGTCGGTGTCCTCAATGCAGTCGTGGAGCAGAGCGCCCAGCACGGCATCCTGATCAAGCCCCATCTCCGCCACGACCTGAGCAACGGCCAGCGGGTGGATGATGTAGGGGGAGCCGTCCTTGCGCTTTTGCATCTTGTGCTTGACGTTGGCGTAGTCCACCGCCTTGTCGATGAGCGCCATATCCGCCCCGGGCATATGCTTGACGATGGCGGCGTGCATGGCGGCATAGTGTTCTTCAAAGGTTTCCATTTTCTTTTCAGCTCTCTTTCGCGCGCAGCAGGCGCTGCATGGTTTGGCTGGTGGTCAGGTCAGCCTTTTCGCTTCCGGGGGTCAGCCGGATGGAGATGTATTTGTGGAGCCGGGTGATTTCCAGCAGTCCCACATCCCGGAAGATGTCCAGACAGATGCTCAGCTGTCCCAGGCTCATGGGCTTGCCCGTCCAGCGGACGATCTTGCGGCACAGGCACAGGGGCGATTCCTGAATATCCGTGCCGCAGGAGGCCAGATACCGCCACACCATGGCCAGCATGGCCCGGTCGGGAAGCAGGGCGGCGGTCTCCCTGGGCAGGCGCTGCCCTTCCTGAAGGGCGTGGTAGAGGGAGGTCTCGGGGGAGCACATTGCGCGGCAGCTGGGCCGGATGTCCAGCACGTTCATCTGCACGGAGCGTTCGCCCCGGTATTCGTTGACTTGGGGATTAAATGCCACATCCACCACATCCCCTGCCGCGATGGAGGCGGTCTGGGGGGTGGCGGAGAAATAGATGGCGTTGAAGGCCTGCCGTCCGCTGCGCAGCCGCAGGCGCATATGCCGCCCGCCGCCCACCATGCTGATGCGCTCGATGGTCAGATTGTTCATGGCCAGCACCGGCTTGGGGCAGCCGTTGCCGCAGGGCTCCAGCACACGAAGGGAATCAATACCCGAAATGGTCAGCAGCTCCGGGCTGATGGCACAGTCGATGTCCAGGTAGGTGCGGGGCACGTCGTCCTGGTAGAAATTCGCGGCCAGGGCGCAGACCTGCCTGCGGAATTCGGGAATGTTTTCCCGGTTGATGGTAAAGCCCGCCGCCAGCTCGTGTCCACCGTAGCTTTCGAGCAGTGGGGACAGGGCGGTGAGGGAGGCGAACAGGTTGAAGCCCCCGTGGCTTCGGGAGCTGGCCTTGCCGTGGTCGCCGTCCAGACAGATGAGGAAGGCGGGGCAGGCGTATTCCTCGGCGATGCGGCTGGCCACGATGCCTACCACGCCCTGATGCCAGCTTTCATCCGCCAGCACGATGGCTTCCGGGGGCTTGCCGCCGGGGAGCATGGACACGGCCTGCTGGTAGATTTCCGATTCCACCGCCTGCCGCTGCCGGTTCAGATTGCACAGGGCCTTGGCGACCTCGGATGCACGCTGGGGGTCGTCGGTGAGGAACAGTTCCAGCGCCAGATCGATCTGGCCCATCCGTCCTGCCGCGTTGATGCGAGGGGCCAGCATGAAGCCGATGGAGGAGGAATTGACAGTTTTCGGGTCACAGCCGCACTCTTCCATCAGAGCGGCGATGCCGGGGCGTTTGGTGTGGGACAGAGATTCCAGACCCCGGGCGGCAAAGACCCGGTTTTCCCCCTGCAAGGGCATGACATCGGCAACAGTGCCAAGGCACACCATGTCGGCGTATTCGGAAAGCACCTCGTCCTGATCGCCGCAGAGGGCGGCGGCCAGCTTGAAGGCGATGCCCACGCCGGAGAGATTTTTGTGAGGATAGCCGCCGTCGGGCCGGTGGGGATCCACCACGGCCACCGCCTGGGGCATGGTATCCTTGCACTCATGGTGGTCGGTGATGACCAGATCCATACCCAATTCCCGGCACAGCTTGGCTTCCTCCACGGCAGTGATGCCGCAGTCCACGGTGACGATGAGTTTGACCCCTTCCTCACTCAGCTGCCGCAGGGCGATGGCGTTCAGGCCGTAGCCCTCCTCCAGCCGTCCGGGGATGTAGCTGACGCAGTCTGCCCCGTGGCGGCGCAGAAAATCCGTCAGAAGACAGGTGGCGGTGATGCCGTCCACGTCATAGTCGCCGAAAACAGCGATTTTTTCCTTTTTTTCGATGGCCAGCGCCACCCGTCCGGCAGCAAGGGCCATATCCGTCATGAGAAACGGGTCGAGAAGCGGGGCACCACAGTCCAGATATTTTTTTGCCTGTGCGCCGTTCTGTATTCCCCGGCAGGCCAGCACCATGGCGGACAGCGGCGCGTAGCCCGCCCCCACCAGTGCGTTCACAGCCCCCATGTCCGGCTGCTTCACATTCCAAATTCCGTATTTCACCTTAGCACACATCCAGTAGCAATCATTTTTCCTTATATTATAGCAAAAAACTGTTGGATGCACAATAGGAAGATGGAATTTATTTAAGACGCTCCGGGAATGTCCTGCCGCAGCTGGAGGACTGCCACGGTGAGCAGCGGGGCAAGGATCATACCGCCCACGCCCCAGAGCCGGTAGCCGACATACAGGGCGATCAGCGTCACCAGCGGGTCAAGGCCCAGATGCTTGCCCAGCAGCTTCGGTTCCAGCATGGAGCGGGTCAAAGCGGCGGTGATGTAGATGCCGAGAAGCCCGAGAGCCCGGGGCGTGTCCCCCTGCAGAAAGCACACTACGCTCCATGGCACCATCACGGTGCCGGTGCCGAGGATGGGCAGGGCGTCCACCAGCGCAATGAGCAGCGCCCACATGAGGCCCCTGGGGATCCGCAGCAGGGTCAGCCCCGCGGCCAGAATGATGAAGGTCACGCTCATGAGCTTGCACTGGGCCAGCAGCCAGCGCCCCAGCACCCGGCGCATCCGCCGGGCGGTTTCCTGTGCGGCGCGCAGCTGCTCTTTTGGGATCCGCCGAAGAAGCCATTTTTTGATCCGGGGCAGCTTGGCGGAAATGAGGAAGGCGGACAAAATGGCGGTTCCCAGGCCCAGGGCACTGTCCGGTACGTGGGTGAGGATGCTGCCCGCCAGCCCCAGCAGCCAGGCGGTGAGCTTGCCCAGCAGACTGCCGCTGTCGGCAAGCAGCGTTATTACATTGTCTTCCAGCAGCGGACGAATGCCCCGAGGTGCGTGGGAAGCCAGTTCCAGCAGCCGGGTCTGCACCAGCGACAGCCCTGCCTGGGCGGCAGTCTCCAGATCCGGCAGGATCCCTGCAAGATTTTTGAGCTGCCGCAGAGCAAAGGCGCACAGCATGAGAAGCCCCATGGCGAGGAAGCAGAAGGCCATGCTGACACCTACAGCGGTGCTCACCGCCCGGGGCATATGGGCCCTGCGGCTCAGAAACCGCACCATGGGCTCCGCCGCCAGAGCCAGTCCGGCACCCAGCAGAAAGGGGGACAGCAGCGGCAGCAGATATTTCAGGGCGACCCAGAGGGCGGCGAATACCGCCAGCACGGAAAATACGGTTTTTCGGGGGAAACCCATGCTTTTCACTCCTTTCGGGTCATGAAGATTGGGGTTGCATTTTCCAAAAAGTATGTTACAATACATTATTGGAGAACATATGTTGTTCTGCTGCGCACAAGAGCAAAAATTTCAGGAGGTAGGACATGTCAACCAAACCCAAATATTATATAGTGGAAGCATCCGCGCTGCCGGAGGTATTTCTGAAGGTGGCGGAGGCGAAGCGTCTGCTTTCTACGGGCGAGGCGGCGACCGTCAACGAGGCGACCCGCATGACCGACATCAGCCGCAGTGCCTTCTATAAATATCGTGATGCCGTTCTGCCCTTTCAGAATATGATGACCGGGCGGATCATTACCTACCAGCTGCTGCTCCATGACGAACCGGGACTGCTGTCCCAGATCCTGGGGGTCTTCGCGGCGGCGGGGGCCAATATCATCACCATCAACTCCATCGTGCCAACCAACGGCACCGCGGTGGTCACCATTTCCGCGGAGACCATGGACCTGACGGTGTCCCTGGAGGAGCTTTTGCAGAAGCTCTCCGCCACCCGGGGCGTGGTGAAGGCCGAGGTTTTGGCAGGCTGAGGAAGAATCTGTAGGGGAGGGTCGTTGACCCTCCCGCTTTTTGCGTCCCGTCTTCGGCACGTTCCGCTCCCAACTGACATAGAATGTGCCGGGAGGGATGGCAATGCTTTACGTGCAGAAATACGGAGGAACGTCCCTTGCGGACGCGGATCGCATTCGCATCGCCGCCCGGCGGTCGGCAGAGCTGGCCCGGCAGGGGCATGGGGTGGTGGTGGTGGTCTCCGCCCAGGGGGATGCCACCGACGAGATGATCGAAAAGGCCGCCCAGATCAACAAGCGCCGGGCCATCCGGGAAATGGACGCCTACCTTGCGGCGGGGGAGCAGATGTCGGCGGGGCTGATGGCCATGGCCATCGGCGCCCTGGGGTGCCCCGCTGTGAGCCTGACGGGCTGGCAGGCGGGGATCCATACCGACGGCAACCACGGCAGCGCCCGGATCTTACAGGTGGACACCACCCGCATCCGCCGGGAGCTGGGGCTGGGGAAAATCGTCGTTGTGGCGGGCTTTCAGGGCGTTGACCCGGAGGGGGACATCACCACCCTGGGCCGGGGCGGCTCGGACACCACGGCGGTGGCCCTGGCGGCGTGGCTCAAAGCGGATATCTGTCAGATATTTACGGATGTGGACGGGGTCTACGACCGGGATCCCAGACTGTTCCCCGATGCCCGCCGGTTCCGGCAGATCCGCTACGGCACCATGATGGCGCTGGTGGAAAACGGGGCACAGGTGCTCCACGACCGCAGCGTGGAGCTGGCGCGGGAGCATGGCATCCGGCTGGAAGTTCTGTCGGCCTTTACGGGAGAACCGGGCACCATCGTCGGGGAGCTGGAATCATTCTAACCGAATTGGGCATAAGATATTCCGGCACAAGTGTGGAGTTGAGGGTGGAGAGTGGAGAGTGGAGAGTGAAGAATAGAGAGAAAAGGGTAGGGCGGGGGCTTGCTCCCGCCGCAGGCTGCGGATAACTCCGTAGTCCTCTCACCGTAGGGTCCGATGCCCACATCGGCCCGCAGTAAAAGGAAACGATTATTGGCGGCTTTCGGCGAATTCGAAACATCTGCAAAAGGGCGATGTGGGCATCGCCCCCTGCGGGGCTGCTGAATTGTTAATACTGATGCTATTGTGTTGACTTTTATGATTGGTTGCTGTATAGTGACGTTGGAAGCAGGGATGATGTTCGTGGCAAGAGAGCTGGTTTCCAGTGACTCCCCCGAAGTGCTAGTCCCTGCTTCATTTCCTGTAATATTCTGAAACCGTAGAGAAGAGCCATGACTCCGCCCTACGAATGCTTAAAAATAGTTCTTGACAATATGGAAAACATATGCTAGAATGCACAGGTAATAAAGAAGGCTGAACATCCGCCTCACCGTAAGCGTTCGCGAAACGGTCAATATTCCACCTTTCCTCTGGGACTTGTGCGGGAATTGTGCGGGTGCTCTGGCATCCGCTTTTTTGTTGTTTATTTGGAGGTGCTTACCATCGCAAAGTTAGATCATCAGCTCAATGAGGAGATCCGGGATAAGGAAATTCGGCTGATCGGTGCCGACGGTGCCCAGCTCGGCATCATGTCTTCCGCCCAGGCCAATGCCATGGCAGAGGAACAGGGCATGGATCTGGTGAAGATCTCTCCCAATGCCACGCCCCCCGTCTGCAAGATCATGGACTATTCCAAGTTCTGCTTCGACCAGAAGAAGCGGGAAAAGGAAGCCCGGAAGAACCAGCGGGTCGTGGAGATCAAGGAAATCCGTATGAGCCCCAGCATTGACACCAACGACTTTGATACCAAGGTTCGTGCCGCCCAGAAATTCCTGGCAGACGGCAACCGCGTCAAGGTCAGTGTCCGTTTCCGCGGCCGTGAGATGGCGCACACCAATCTTGGTGAAAAGCTGCTCCTTGAGTTCGCCCAGAAATGCGCTGAGATCGCCAACATGGAAAAGAATCCCAAGCTGGAAGGCCGTTTCATGGCGATGTTCCTGACCCCCAAGAATAGCAAGTAAGTATTAAGTACACTAGATAACGGAAGGAGAACCACCTATGCCCAAGCTGAAGACCCACAGTGGTGCAAAGAAGAGATTCAACCTGACCAAGACCGGTAAGGTTAAGAGAGCCCGCGCTTATAAGAGCCACATTCTGACCAAGAAGACCACCAAGCGTACCCGCCATCTGCGTGCTACCGCTTACGCCGATATGACCAATGTCGACGCCATCAAGAAGATGATTCCCTACAAGTAAGGCAGAAGGAGGATACGAAAAATGGCTAGAGTTAAAGGCGCGATGATGACGCGCAAGAGAAGAAACGCAACCCTGAAGCTGGCCAAGGGCTACTGGGGTTCCAAGTCCAAGCACTTCAAGATGGCCAAGCAGCAGGTCATGAAGTCCGGCAACTACGCTTTCAAGGGCCGCAAGCTGAAGAAGCGCGACTACCGCCGCCTGTGGATCACCCGTATCAGCGCTTCCGTCGCTCCCTACGGCATGAACTACTCCACCTTCATGAACGGCGTCAAGAAGGCCGGCATCGAGATGAACCGCAAGAGCCTGTCTGAGATGGCTATTCAGGACTCCGCCGCTTTCGCTGCGGTGGTCGAGAAGGCCAAGGCTGCTCTGAACTAAGTTCACACAATCAGACCCTGCTGGTTTCCCAGCAGGGTTTTTGTGTGTTTTCCGTAGGGGCGGGTCACTGACCCGCCTGTCCGCGACAGCGGTATTTTGGAAAACGGGCGGCTTCGCCGACGGGAGGGTCGATGACCCTCCCCTACAGAGATGGTTAGGGGAGTGCGTGCATGGAACTGAACTGGATAGCCACGCGGGCTGGGCGGCTTTCGTCCTTTCTGCTGGGGGAACTGAAAATGTCCACGGGGCTGATGAACAAGCTGAAATGGGGGGACTCCCTTAGGGTCAACGGGGTGCCCCAGCGGACGAATTATCCGGTACAGCCCGGTGATGTCATTACGGTCACCTTGGCGGAGGAGACCCCGGAATATCCCGCGGAGGATGGGGAACTTGCCATTGTCTATGAGGACAATGCCATTCTGGCGGTGGACAAGCCCGCCGGAATGCTGATCCACCCCTCACGGGCAAAAAATACGGGGACGCTGGCGAATTTCGTGGTTGGATATTATCAGAAAACCGGGCAGAACTGCGCCTTTCACCCCATGACCCGTCTGGACCGGGACACCTTCGGCATCGTGCTGCTGGCGAAAAATGCCCATGTCCACAGTCTTTTGCAGAACTGCGGCGCTAAGAAGACCTACCACGCGCTGGTCTACGGCGGCCCGAACGCGGACAGCGGAACCATCGACGCGCCCATTGCCCGCCGCCCGCTGCCAAGCCTTCTGCGTTATGTAAACTCAGAGGGAAAACCGTCCCTCACTGAGTGGCAGGTGCTGGAACGGAATGAAAAGTTATGTAAACTGGCTCTGCGGCCCGTTACGGGGAGGACCCACCAGCTGCGGGTGCACTGCGCCTATATGGCCTTTCCCATTTTGGGCGACCCCCAGTACGGAAGTGAGGAATCTAAGGCGTATTCTGCCGGATTGGGCTTGACCCACCAGATGTTATGCGCGAAAAAGTTGGAATTTTTCCACCCCCTCACCGGGCAGGCCATGACGCTGGAATCCGGGATGGATGTGTAGAAAGGGGCATTTCATGGGTATTTATGTATGGGGCACAGGCTGCGGCGCGTCGGAACTGATCGAAAAAGGGCTGTCCCCGGAGAAGATCACGGCCTTCGTGGAAAGCAAGCCAGATTCCGCGAATTTTCTGGGCTGTCCCGTACTGCCGCCGGAGGAAGTCCCGGTTTCTGACTGCGAACTGATGATCGTAACGACCCGCCATGCGGAGGAAATTGCGCAAAAGTGCGAAAAACTGGGCATCCCGGCGCAACGGTGCCTGTTTTTGAAAAACTGCGTTTCCCTTTCTGACCGAAACGCCGCTTCCCGGAACACTGCGTACCACCTTTTGGGGAAGGAACTGGCGGAAACGCTGCTGCCCCGTCAGCACATCATCCCTACGCCGGGACAGCTTCGGGATACCCGCCTTTCTGCGCAGGAGCAGGAAAACGACTATGTCCGCCTTGCGACGCTGGAACTGCTGTGCCGCCGCCTTGACCAGGTGCCCGGCGCGGCGGCGGAACTGGGGGTCTACCGGGGGCAGTTTGCACGTTGCATCAACCGATTGCTGCCGGATCGGACGCTGTACTTGTTCGACAGCTTTCAGGGCTTCGACAAGGATGCCGGGGCGGGGGAGGCTATGCAGGCCGCCCATGAAAAGACCTCGGCGGAAGCAGTTCTGGCGGTGATGCCATACCCTGAAAAAATCGTGCTGAAACCCGGCTTTTTCCCAGACTCTCTTGACGGCTTGGAGGAAATCTTCTGCTTTGTGTCGCTGGACGTGGATTTTGAAGCTGCCACGCTGGCGGGCCTCACATACTTCTGGCCCCGCCTGTCTCCCGGCGGGCATCTCATGCTCCACGACTGGGGAAATCCCGGCCTGCCCGGCCCGGCGCGGGCGCTGGAACGGTATCAGAAGGGGCTGGGACAACGGCTTCCCGCAGTGCCCATTCCCGATTTGGGCGGGACTTTGGTGCTCTGTAAGATATAATGTGACGAAAAATATGAATAATCTGTGATGCCGATTGCGCAAAATGCACAATCGGCGTCTTGCTTTTTCTGCGACTTGTTTTTGGATACAAGTTGTAAAACGGGAACGGGTTACGTTACAATAGAATCGTAAAGGGAAACCCTATCAGCGCGAAAAGAAGGTGGTTGGCATGGAGGACGAAATTTTTGAGATCTCCGCCAAGGAGGTCACCGTTGAGGTGGTGGACGCGGCGACCGGCAAGCTTTACCGGCGGACACTGCCCATCGATTACTACGAGACCGCCAACGGCCTTGTGCTCCGGGGGGAAAATATGGACGGCAGCGTTTCCCAGCTGGTGTTCTATTCCGCCCGGGGAATGCAGCGGATGCAGGATCTGACCGGGAAAGGCCCGGACGAGGATCCCTGCGGTTCCCATAAGAAAAAGTGAAAAATTTAGGTTTATTTAAGGAGGAATGGCACTATGGTCAGAAAAACATTTGTCATTAACGGCGTTACCCGGAACATTCTGGTGGACGAGAACGAGACTTTGGCGACCTTCCTGCGGGAGCGCCTGCTGCTGACCGGCTGTAAGATCGGCTGCGGCGAGGGCCACTGCGGCGCCTGTAACGTCATCGTAAACGGCAAGGTCACCCGCTCCTGTCTGACCAAGCTGGGCAAGATCAAGGACGGCGCGGAGATCACCACCATTGAGGGCATCGGCACCCTGTCCGACCTGCATCCCCTGCAGGTGGCATGGATGGCCCACGGCTGCGCCCAGTGCGGCTTCTGCTCCCCCGGCTTCATCATGACCTCCAAGGTCCTGCTGGACAACAACCCCTCTCCCACCCGGGAAGAAGTCCGGGACTGGTTCCAGAAGAACCGGAACCTGTGCCGCTGCACCGGCTATAAACCTCTAGTGGATGCCGTCATGGACGCTGCCCGCGTCATGCGGGGCGAGATCAGCAAGGAAGACCTGATCTTTAAGCCCACCGGCGACTCCATCGTGGGCACCAAGTACATTCGTCCCTCCGCCGCCCAGAAGGTCACCGGCACTTGGGACTTTGGCGCTGACGACGCCCTGAAGATGCCCGAGGGCACCCTGCGTCTGGCGCTGGTGCAGGCCAAGGTCAGCCACGCCCTCATTAAGGGCATCGACACCAGTGAAGCCGAGAAGATGCCCGGTGTGGAGAAGATCATCACCGCCAAGGACATCGTGGCTGCCGGCGGCAAGAACCGGATCAACGGCCTGGTCATGCTGCCCCTGAACAACAAGACCGACGGCTGGGAGCGTCCCGTTCTGTGTGACGAGAAGATCTTCCAGTTTGGTGACGCCATCGCCATCGTTGCCGCCGACACCGAGGCCCACGCCCGTGCCGCCGCCGACGCCGTGAAGGTGGACATTGAAGAGCTGCCCGCCTACATGAATGCCATGGACGCCATCGCCGAGGACGCCATCGAGATCCATCCCGGCATCCCCAATGCCTACTACGAGACCAACTGCATCAAGGGGCCTGATTTTGACTTTGATTCCGCGCCCAATGTGGTGGAAATTGAATCCTACTGCTCCCGTCAGCCCCACCTGCATCTGGAGCCTGACTGCGGCTACGCCTACATTGACGAGGACGGCATGGTCACCGTGCACAGTAAGTCCATCGGCATCCACCTGCATATGCCCATGATCGCCGACGGCATCGGCGTTCCCATGGAGAAGCTGCGCCTGGTCCAGAACCACGCCGGCGGCACCTTCGGCTACAAGTTCTCTCCCACCAACGAGGCCATTCTGGGCGCGGCTGCCAAGATTTTGGGCAAACCTGTCTCTCTGGTCTTCAACCAGTTCCAGAACATCACCTACACCGGCAAGCGCTCTCCCGCTTTCATGCACATCAAGCTGGCGGCGGACGAGAACGGCAAGCTGCTGGGCCTGTGGGGCGATAACTATGTGGACCACGGTCCTTACTCCGAGTTTGGTGACCTGCTGACCCACCGCCTGAGCCAGTTCGTCGGCGCGGGCTACGACATCCCCACCATCCGCAACAAGAGCCAGACCGTCTTCACCAACCACGCCTGGGGCTCTGCCTTCCGCGCCTACGGCTCTCCCCAGTCCTTCATGGGCTCCGAAATTGCCATCGACGTGCTGGCTGCCAAGATGGGGCTCGATCCCTTCGATATCCGGGAGCTGAACTGCTACAAGGAATCCGAGCAGTCCACCATTCCCACCGGCTACAAGCCCGACGTCTACTGTCTGGAAGAGATGTACAAGAAGGCCCGTCCCCTGTACGAGGCTGGTAAGAAGCGGGTTGCCGAGAAGAATGCCGCTTCCGATGGACGCTACAAGTACGGCATCGGTGTTGCCTCCGGCGTGTACGGCTGTGGTCTGGACGGCGTGGACGCTTCTCAGGCTTACGCGGAGCTGAATCCTGATGGCACCGTTACCATGTACACCTCCTGGGAGGATCACGGTCAGGGCGCGGACATGGGCACACTGGTCTCCGCCCATGAGACCCTGCGTCAGGCAGGCATCAAGCCCGAGCAGATCCGTCTGGTCATGAACGACACCAAGTACACTCCCAACTCCGGCCCTGCCGGCGGCTCCCGCTCCCAGGTCATGTCCGGCAACGCCTGCCGTCTGGCAGCCGAGAATCTGCTGGCCGCCATGCGCAAGGAGGACGGCACCTACCGCACCTACGACGAGATGGTGGCCGAGGGCATCGACACCAAGGTACAGGGCCAGTGGGTCGCCACCTACTGCGCTGACCACCCCGTGGATCAGGCCACGGCTCAGGGCGATCCCTTCTCCGTCTATATGTACACCCTGTTCCTGCCTGAGGTCTGTGTGGATACCAAGACCGGCAAGGTCACCGTTGAAAAGTTCACCTGTGTTGCCGACGTGGGCACCATTATGAACCGGCTGCTGGTGGACGGCAACTTCTACGGCGGTCTGGCCCAGGGCATCGGCCTGGCGCTGACCGAGGACTTTGACGACCTGACCAAGCACACCAGCCTGAAGAACTGCGGCATTCCTTACCCCAAGGATGTGCCCGATGACATCGAGTTGCACTACGTGGAGACTTACCGCCCCGAAGGCCCCTACGGCGCCGCCGGCTGCGGCGAAGCTCCGCTGGATGCCCCCCACCCCGCCATCCTGAACGCCATCTATAACGCCACCGGCGCCCGGATCACCCGGATCCCCGCTCTGCCCGAGGTCGTTCTGGCGGCACTGAAGGAACTGGAAAAGTAATTCAAAATGTGTTATCATGGAGAGGCGGGCAACCGCCTCTCTGTGTGTATCTAAGGATGCGATAAATTTCAATTTATCGCTCACATTATATGAAAGGGGAAGTGACGCGTGTGATTATCGAAGAACGGGCCTCCACCCATGTTTACCGGCAGAAGCGGATGTTCACCAAGGAGGAACTGGAAGCCATCGAGCACCTGTGCGTCCACGAACAGCCGCCATACTGCAATGCGGCCTGCCCTTTGAAATTGGACACCAAGGCCATGGTTGCTGCCATTGCCGCCGGGGATTTTGACCGGGCGCTGGCGCTCTACGACAAGGTCACCCCCTTTCCCCACATTCTGTGCGCCGCCTGCGAAGCACCCTGTGAAGGGGAATGCAAGCTTTGCGAGATAGGGGAGGGCATCTCCATCCGGGAACTGGAAAAAGCCGCCCTGCGCTTTGGCACACCGCCAAAAAAACGGGGACTTCTGCGGAAAAAGAACAAAAAAGCCGCCGTCTTTGGGGCCGACTTGTTCAGCCTGTTCCTTGCCGGGGAGCTATGTCGGAAGATGTACCCGGTGACGGTATTCTGCCGGGAGGAAGGGTTTGAAAGCTTTGTCCGTGCCTGCGTTTCGTCGCTGCCGGAGGACATTGTGGCTGCATCTGCTCAGGCCCTTTCCAAAATGGACATCTCCTTTGTCTGGAACACAGATCCGGTATCCGTATTCCACGAAAATTCTTCCGAATTTGACCTGCTTTGCGCCGCCTATAGCACGGCGAAAGTCCTGTTCCCGGAACTTTCTGTGGACGAAGCGGTAATGGTCAGCCGGGAACAGAAACTGATTACGGGAAAAACCGAGGGGGTGCTTGGTGCGGCCTTTGGCGCGAAAAAAGCCGCCCTGTCCGCTGACCGTTTGGCTCAGAACCTTGACCCCGCCAACACCCGTGGCGAGGAGGGCAGCGTGGAGACCCGGCTCTACACCTCTCTGGAAGGTGTGACCCCCTCCGGGAAGATCCCCTGCACCGACCGGGACAGCGCCATTGCCGAAGCACAACGCTGCATCCAGTGCCGCTGCGAGGAGTGCATCAAGGGCTGCGCCTATCTGCGGCACTACAAAAAATTCCCCCGGATCCTTACCCGGGAAGTTTACAACAACGTATCCATCATTATGGGCGACCACATGATGAACAAGCCCATCAATGCTTGCTCCCTGTGCGGCCAGTGCAGCGTGCTCTGCCCCAACGGCTACGATATGGCGAAGGTTTGCCATCTGGCCCGGCAGAACATGGTGACTACCGACAAAATGCCCCTGGCTCCCCATGAATTCGCCCTGATGGACATGGTGTTTTCCAACGATGAAGCCTTCCTGTGCCGTCCCCAGCCGGGGTTCGGGCAGTGCAAATATGTATTTTTCCCCGGCTGTCAGGCCACAGCCATTGCCCCGGCTACCGTCCGGGCGGCGTATCTCGACCTCTGCCAGCGGCTTGACGGCGGCGTGGCCCTGATGCTGGGCTGCTGCGGGGCTATCTGCGATTGGGCCGGTCGGTACGAGATGTACGACGATGTGATGAAATTCCTGGACGAAAATCTGGAAGCACTGGGCAATCCAACGATCATTGCCGGGTGCCCCACCTGCAAAAAACAGCTTTCCAGCCATGAAAATCTGGAAATCCACGGGATTTGGGAGGTTTTGGAGGAGATCGGCCTGCCGGAGAAGGCAAAACGGCTGAATAAGCCCATCGCCGTCCACGATGCCTGCGGCGCTCGCGGCGACGGGGAGACACAGGCCAGCATCCGCCGCATCGCGGAACGCCTTGGCTGTCAGGTCACCCCTACACCTTATGATGGAGACAAGTCCCCCTGCTGCGGCTACGGCGGCCTGACCCAGTACACCAACCGGGAAGTGGCGAAGGAAATGACGGAGAGCTGTTTGCAGCGTTCCGACCTGCCCTACTTAAGCTACTGCATGGCCTGCCGGGATCGCTTTGCCCGGGAGGGCCGGGAGTCCATGCACCTGCTGGAATTGGTCTACGGCACCTCCGCTGACCACTGCCCGGACATCAGCGCCAAGCGCTATAACCGCCTGAGTCTGAAAAATCAACTGCTGGAAGAAATCTGGAATGAGGAGGTAATCGCCGTGGATCTGGGCTTTACCATCGAATACACCCCCGAAGCGGAAGCCATGATGGACGACCGTATGATCCTGAAAACCGACGTTGTCCGGGTCTTGCAGAATCTGCGGGAAACCGGCGAGGCCATCCGGGACGAGGAAAGCGGCTTGCTGCTGACCCGGGCAAGACTTGGCAACGTGACTTTCTGGGTCCGATACGAGGAGATCGAGGGTGGCTACCGGGTGCACCGGGCCTACAGCCACCGGATGAATATTGTGAACCGCCTGTAAGAGGAATGAGTATGGCAGATAAAAATTATTACACCATCGACCCCGAGGGAAAGTTGACCTGCATGAAGTGCGGCGTCAAGCTCCAGAAGGGCAAGGCAAAATTCATGTATCTGGACAACGGCTTCCCCGTGGAGCTGCCAGTGTGTCCCAAGTGCGGCTTCATCTACGTGCCGGAGGAGCTGGCACTGGGCAAGGTGCTTTCCGTGGAGAAAGCATTGGAGGACAAGTGATGATGGGCCATCCCGGCGGCCAGGAACACAGCCGCTATCTCATCGAATTATCCTTCCTGCCGAAGCCTGCCAAATGGCTGGACATGGGGGCCGGAGACGGCAGCACCGTACGTCTGCTCAAATCTCTTGGCTACGAAGCGGAGGGCATTGACCTGAACCCAAGAGGGGAGGGTGTCATTGCCGGGGATTATCTGAATCCGCCTTATCCTGAGGGAAGCTTTGACGGAATCATTTCTCAGTGCAGCTTCTATGTCAGCGGAGATGTGCCCGGCGCGCTGATACAGGCGGGGCGTTTACTGCGCAAGGGCGGAAAGCTGGTGTTCTCCGACGTGACGGAGGACGTGGTAGCCTTGCTGAACCAAACCCGGCAGGCGGGCTTTGCCGTGCGGCATCTGGAAGACCTGACCGATCAATGGAAGGAATATTACCTGGAAGCCCTGTGGACCCAGGACGATGTGTGCCTGCCGAGGGGCAGGAAATTTACCTATGTGCTGTTCGTGTGTGAAAGGATGTGAGGGCATGGACTTAGAAGAGAGAATTATGGAATTGAGCCGCTATGGCTACGCCTGCGGGCAGATTTTGGCGATCCTTTTGCTGGACACCCTGGGGGAGGACAACCCCAAGCTGGTGCAGTGTATGCAGGGCCTGAACGGGGGTATCGGCGGCAGCGGCGGTATCTGCGGCTGTATGGCGGCGGGGGCCTGCCTGATTTCTTACTTTACGGGCAAGCCGGATGAAGGAAGCTTTGAAAGCCCTCACCATAAGGCGGCACTGGGAGAATTTACCCAGTGGTTTAGCGAGGAAATGGAGCTTGAATACATGGGCACCGACTGCCGGGATATCGTGGGGACGAATCCGGCGAAAAAAGTCCAGTATTGCCCCAGTATTATCGCCTCTACCTATGAAAAATGTGTGGAAATCTTGGAAAGCAGAGGGCTGCTGTAAATGGTGACCGGAAAAACCATGAGCGTCTGCCCCGTGTGTCTTCAGCGAATTCCCGCCGTGAAGACCGTGGGGGAGGACGGAAATATCTACCTTAAGAAAAAATGCTGGGAGCACGGCCCATTCAAAGCCCTGATCTGGGAGGGGAATTTGGAAAGTTATGTTAACTGGGCGGCGGGGGACAGCAATACCCCGGTGACGCCTGTCCATGCGGTGGAACCGGAGAGGGGCTGCCCCAATGACTGCGGCCTGTGCCAGAACCATGAGCGGGACGGCTGCTGCGTGCTGCTGGAACTGACCAACCGCTGCAATCTGCGCTGCCCGGTGTGCTTTGCCAGCGCGGGGGAGCAGGTACCCCATGACCTTCCCTTGGAGGAAATCGGACGGCAGTACGATTTGCTGATGGAGCGGGGCGGCCCCTTCAACATTCAGCTGTCCGGCGGCGAACCTACCATGCGGGACGACCTTGACAAGATCATTGCTCTGGGAAAAGAAAAGGGATTTACCTTCTTCCAGCTGAACACCAACGGCATCCGCATCGCGGATGAGGACGGCTATGCGGAGCACCTGGCAAAGGCCGGGGTCAGCACGGTGTTCCTGCAATTTGACGGGCTGGACGACAAAATCTACCAAACCCTCCGGGGCGCGGCACTGACACAAAAGAAGCTGCGCGCCATCAAAAACTGCAAAGCGGCGGGGCTGCCAGTGGTGCTGGTGCCCACGGTGGCTCCCGGCGTCAACGACGGGGCTTTGGGCGATATTCTCCGCTTCGCCCTGAAACACGCTCCCCACGTCCGGGGCGTTCACATTCAGCCCATTTCCTACTTTGGACGCTGCGGTCTGGAGGCGCCGGAAATGCGGCTGACCATCCCCGCCGTTCTGCGCCGCATAGAGAAACAGACCGAGGGCCTGATGAAGGCGGCGGATTTTGGCGGCGGCGGCGCGGAAAGCCCCTACTGCTCTTTCCACGCAAGCTACCTGCGCAAGCCCGACGGCACCTTAAAAGCCCTGCCCCGGCGCAGAAGCCAGTGCTGCTGCGTCAAATCCAGCGATGCCCGGGACTTTGTATCCCAGCAGTGGAGCGGCAAGGCCGCCGGCTGCGACGGGGACACCGACACATCATCGCTGGATGCGTTCTTGCAGCAGACCGTGGAAAACACCTTCACGGTCTCCGGTATGGTGTTTCAGGACGCCTACAATCTTGACCTTGACCGCCTGCGCAGGTGCTATATCTGCGAGGTGGACAGTGTGCGGGGCATGGTACCCTTCTGCGCCTACAATTTGACAGACGTGAACGGAAAGGCATTGTACCGCAAATGAGAAAAACACGACTGGACAATTGGATCTGTGAAATCGAATCCCTCCCGGAACTGACCCGGGAGGGATTGGATGCTTTGCAGCTGCGGCGGCTGAACGAAACGCTGGCCCGGCTGAAGATAAGGGGCGGTATTTATGCCGGTTGCCCGGAAAAATTGGAGGATCTTTCCCAATTGGCGGAGCTTCCCTTTACCACCCCAGCCATGCTGGCAAAGAATCCCGGCGCATTCCTCCTGACATCCCAAGCCGAGGTCAGCCGGGTGATCTCCGGGGCCACCTCCGGCACCACGGGTCCTGCCAAACGGGTATTCTATACCCAGCGGGACACGGAAAATACCATCGGCTTCTTTGCCGCGGGCATCGGGGAGATGCTTTCTCCCGGCGAAAAATGTCTGATTGCCTTTCCTTTTTCCGGCCCCTTCGGGCTGGGGGACCTGATCGCCAAGGCGGTGGAGCGGCTGGGCGGCATTCCCATCCGGGCGGGGTTTGGTCAGAACTGGGGGGAGTTGTCCGCGCTGGTGGAGGAGACCCAGCCGGAAACCTATATCGGCTTTCCCGTGACCCTGCTTTCCTTAAGCCGAATGTATGGAAAGCCCCTGCCCATTCGCCGGGCGCTGGTGTCTGGGGACGCCTGTCCAAAGGGCGTGATAGAGGCGCTGGAAGCCTGCTTAAGGAGCAAGCTGTACCCCCATTACGGCAGCCGGGAGTGTGGTCTGGGTGGGGCGGTGACCTGCCCAGCCCACGAGGGAATGCATCTGCGGGAAAACCACATCATCCCCGAGATCATCGGCGAAAACGGACAAGTTCTGCCGGAAGGGGAGTACGGGGAGCTGGTGATCACCACCATCGGTTTGGAAGCCATGCCTCTCCTGCGCTACCGCACCGGGGACTACACCCGCATCCTGCCGCCCTGTCCCTGCGGCGGCGTGACCCGGCGGATCGACACCGTGTCCCGGATGGAGGGGGCCATTTCCATAGAAACGCTGGACAGCGCCCTGTTTCCGCTGGAAGCGCTGGTGGATTATCACGCCTGCTTTGACGGCACTCTCCATCTTGATGCCCGGACGGTGGATGGATCGGGCGGTGATTGGCTGACACAGGCCGCACAGGACGGCTGCCCCGGGATTTCGGTGAAGGTGCAGGTGTCGCAGGCTCTGCTGTCCCAGCGTCCCATGTACTTGGGAAAGCGGTTTTTGGAAACAGAATAAAGCGGATGCGGGACAACATGCATCCGCATCCCATTAAAATGGAAGAATCTTCCCATTATCAGTGGGGTTCAGAAAATGCAGGCAGAAATAGTTCTTTCGAAAGGTGATCAGCCCCTCGTTCTGCATCCTGCTCAGCTCGTGGGAAAGCGCGCTGCGGTTGACGCACAGAAAGGCTGCCAACTCTTCCCGGGAATAGGAAATGGTAAAGGCCGTCTTCTGCCGCCGGGAGGCCTGCATGGTGAGGTACGTGGTGATCCGCTCCCGCAGACCGTTCTGGGACAGGATCGCCAGCCGGTATTCCTTCTTCATGTTCAGGGTGGAGATCCACGCCGTCAGCCGCTGCAGCAGCTCCGTCCGCCATTTTTCCGGCAGCATCCCCGGCTGGGTCACAAGCTCGGCAGGGAAGTAGACCACCCGGGTGTCAGCCGCCGCCATGGCGTGATAGGGCGCAAGCTGGCTGCGGGTGAAGATCAGGTCCGCGCCCAGAATTTCACCGGGACTCAGGGAGGACATCAGGCTGTAGCCGCCCTCCGTAAAAATGTGCATCAGGTGGATTTTTCCGGACAGCACAATTCCCAAGCGGTTCACCCGCTGCTGAGGCCCGATCAGAAACAGGCCCTTGTGGTATTCCTGGATCTGCCGATGGGGCAGAACGCAATTTTCCAGAATTTCCTCCGGGATGCCGGAGAACAGCCCGGTGCCCTGCAGACCTTCCAGAAGTTCCTCCATGTTACATTCCTCCGTCCAGCGAAATTTATTATCATAATATCACATATATGTTGGTATGACAACATACTTTTCTGGTTTGATGGTATATGCTGGCAATATATAGCGGGACTACAGCATTTTGACGAAAGCAGCCCGCCGAAAACGACCATGGAGGATGGAATATGAAAAAACAAATTGCTCTTTTGACCGCACTGTGCATGGCGCTTTGCCTGCTGGCAGGTTGCGGCGGCACAAAGACGGAGACCCCTGCGGCGACCACCGCCCCCGCGGCTGCCGCTGCCCCGGTGGAGACAGCTGCCGCTGAGACGGAAGCCCCGGCAGAGCCTGTGGAGCTGATCGTGTTCGCCGCTGCGTCCATGACGGAGACCCTGACCACTCTGGGCGACCAGTACATGGCGGACCACCCCGAGGTGACCATCGTCTTCAACTTTGACTCCTCCGGCACTCTGAAGACCCAGATCCAGGAGGGCGCTGACTGCGACATCTTCATCTCCGCCGGTCAGAAGCAGATGAACCAGCTGGACATCACCGCCAGCTCCGAGGTCAACACCGAGGGACTGGACTTTGTTCTCGAAGGCACCCGGTTCAACATCCTGGAGAACAAGGTGGCTCTGGCTGTCCCCGATGGCAACCCCGCCGAGATCAACTCCTATGACGATCTGGCAGCCAAGCTGGGCTGCGGTGAGGCAATGCTCGCTATGGGCAACTCCGACGTGCCCGTGGGCCAGTACACCCAGAAGATACTGGCTTACTATGAGCTGTCTGAGGACGATCTGGCCGCCGCCGGTTCCGTGACCTACGGCTCCAACGTGAAGGAAGTCACTACCCAGGTCAGCGAGGCCGCTGTGGACTGCGGCATCATCTACCAGACTGACGCTTTCTCCGCGGGCCTGACGGTTGTGGATACCGCCACCGCTGAGATGTGCGGACAGGTCATCTACCCCGCCGCTATCTTGAACGTCTCCCAGAACCCCGATGCCGCACAGGCATTCCTGGGCTATCTCACCAGCGATGCCGGTGACGCGGTGTTTGAAGCCGTTGGCTTCACTCCCATGGCGTAAAGAAAAACATACCGCACAGGCGGGCACATTGCCCGCCTGTTTCGGCATTTGACAGGAGGGAAGCTATGGACTGGTTTCCGCTTTATAACTCCATCCGTATTGCCGCCATCAGCACGGTGATCATTTTCTTCGTGGGCATTTTCGCGGCATACTACATAGCAAAGACCCCGCGGCTTATCAAGGGTGTGCTGGACGTGATCCTGACCCTGCCCCTGGTGCTGCCGCCGACGGTGGTGGGCTATCTGCTGCTGCGGGTACTTGGCCCGAAGCGTATCATCGGCTCCTGGTTTTTGCAGACCTTCGGCATCAAGCTGACCATGACCTGGTGGTCGGCGATTTTCGCTACTACCGTGGTGATTTTCCCGCTGATGTACCGCACCGCCCGGGGAGCCTTCGAGTCCTTTGACGAGACGCTGGCCTATTCCGCCCAGTCTCTGGGACTGAGCAATACCTATATTTTCTGGCGTATTCGGATGCCCTACTGCCGGCAGGGAATTCTGGCGGGCACGGTGCTGGCCTTTGCCCGGGCGCTGGGCGAGTACGGCGCCACCAGCATGATCTGCGGCTACACCCCCGGCAGAACGGCCACCATTTCCACCACCGTCTATCAGCTCTGGCGCACCAACGACGACGGGGCGGCTTTTCGCTGGGTGCTGGTGAATCTGGCCATCTCCTTTGTGGTGCTGCTGGCGGTGAATATGATGGAAAAGCGCGGCGTTCGGCGGAAGGGAGGGCTGTAAATGTCGATTTTTGTTGACATTGAGAAGACCCTCGGTAATTTCCGCCTGAAAGTGGCCTTTGAAGCCGGGAATGAGACCCTGGCCCTGCTGGGGGCTTCCGGTTCCGGCAAGAGCATGACCCTCAAGTGCATCGCGGGCATTGAGACCCCGGATAAGGGGCGGATCGTGGTGGACGACGTGGTGCTGTTCGATTCGGAAAAGCGCATCAATCTCACTCCCCAGCAGCGGCATACGGGACTGATGTTCCAGAATTACGCCCTGTTTCCCAACATGACGGTGCTGCAAAACATCCGGGCCGGGGCCAGCCGGGAACCGGATAAAAAGAAACGGGAGGCCGCTGTTTCCGTCGTCATGGACAGTTTCGGCCTGACACCCCTTGCGAACCATTTGCCCACCCAGCTCTCCGGCGGTCAGCAGCAGCGCACGGCCTTGGCGCGAATTTTGGTGTCCAATCCGCGCATTTTGTTGCTGGACGAGCCGTTTTCCGCACTGGATAACCACCTTCGCTTCCGCCTGGAACAGGAGGTGCGGCAGACCATCGCGAAATTTGGCAAGACGGTGCTGCTGGTGTCCCATGACCGGGACGAGGTGTTCCGGCTGGCGGACAGCATTGCCGTGGTGAACAGCGGCACCATCGATGCTTTCGGGACCAAAGCGGAGGTGTTTCGCAACCCCCAGACCCGGATGGGCGCCATGCTCACCGGCTGTAAAAATATTTCTGCAATGAAAGTGCTTGACAGCACCCATATCCGGGCGGTAGACTGGGATATGACGCTGGAAGTACCGGGTATTCCCGAGGGCGTGAGCGTTGTGGGCATTCGGATGCACGATATCCGCCAGGCACAGGGAAAGAACAGCTTCCGCTGTCGGGTGGTGGGAGAAATCGAGAACCCCTTCTCCTATACGGTCATGCTGCAAGCCAGCCCCGCCGCTGCCCCCGTGGGCTGGGAGATGAATAAGGAGATCTGGCAGAAGCTACGGGCGGAGGAAGTGGACATCTGCCTGCCAACCGAAGCACTGCTTCTATTGAAAGACGAAACGAAAGAGGTTATGAAATGAAAAAGGTTCGAGTTCAGGACGCTATTGGCATGGAGCTGTGCCACGATATCACAGAGATGAACGACGGTTTTAAGGGCGTCGCCTTCAAGCGGGGCCACATCATCCGTCAGGAGGATGTGGAGCACATGCTGAACATCGGCAAGCGCACGGTGTTCGTGTGGGAGGAAAACGCCGGGGAGATCCACGAGGACGACTGCGCCCGGCGGATGGCGGCCATGGCCCCGGTGGAAGGGTGCCACTACACCGAGCCTGCGGAAGGGAAGGTGCTGCTGTTTGCAGACCAGCGGGGCATGTTCCGGGTGAACCGGGAGCTTCTGAGGAAAATCGATTCCATCGGGGACATCACCATCTGCACTCTGCCGGACCACTACCCCGTGGAAGCGGGTGCCAGGCTTGCATCCATGCGCATTGTCCCGCTGGTAACTCAGGAAGCCCAGATCCTGGAAGCGGAGCGTCTGTGCGCCCAGGAGAAGCTCCTCGACCTGCGGCCCTATCAGCCCAAAAAGATCGGCGTGGTCATCACCGGTTCCGAGGTCTATTCCGGCAGAATCAAGGACAAATTCGAGCCGGTGGTCCGGGCGAAGATGAAGCAGTATCCTGCGGAAATTCTGGGGGTCACCATCTGCGACGACGACCTTGACATGATCGTGGACGCGGCAAAGGCCCATCTGGAAGCTGGCGCGGATTTTCTGATCTTCACCGGGGGCATGAGCGTGGACCCGGACGACCTGACCCCTACCGCCATCCGTCAGCTGGGTGCGGAGATCATCACCCACGGTGTGCCCTCCCAGCCCGGCAACATGACGTTGGTTGCCTATTTGGGAGACGTGCCCATTCTGGGTGTCCCGGGTGCGGCCATCAAGCTGCCCACTACCGTATTCGACGTGCTTCTGCCCCAGATTTTTGCCGGGGACAGGATCACGAAGGAAGAGTTGATCGGTCTGGGAGACGGCGGCTTGTGCCAGCAGTGCAAGGCCTGCCACTGGCCCAACTGCACCTTCGGAAGGTATTGATACAAAAATCCCCTGTATGGTTTGCGCCATACAGGGGATGATTTCTTGGCAAATTCCAATTTATCTTGCCGTTATCGGTTATTTCGGCTGGCACGGTGCTGGATCATCTGGGCGGCAATGGAAATAGCGATCTCCGCCGGGGTCTCCGCCTGAATGGAGATGCCGATGGGAGTGGTGACCTGATCCAGTTCTTCCTCCGTCAGGCCGTATTCCTCTTTGAGGATCTTGCGGACACCTGCGGCCTTGTGGCGGCTGCCGATGACGCCGCAGTAGCAGGGGCGGCATTTGAGGACCTGTGCCTGCACGATGGTGTCTCCCGCATGGCCCCGGGTCATGACACAGACATAGTCCTCGCTGCCGATGGTGACGGAAGCGGCAATGTTGTGAAAATCTCCCAGCACCACCTGTTCCGCCGTGGGGAACAGGGCAGGGGCGGCAAATTCCGGGCGGTCGTCCATAACCACACAGCGGAAGCCCACGTGTGCCAGAACCGGCACCAGCTCCTGTGCCACGTGCCCGCCGCCGAAGACGTAGACCCGGCCCCCGGTGACGATCTGCTCGATGTACAGGTCCCGTCCGTCCTCCTGTACCCGGTGGGGCTGACGGGTGAGCCAGGGAGCCAGCGCGGCATCACCCTTGTCCGTCAGGTACAGCCTGCCGCCGTCGGCAATGTCGGATACCAGCCAGGCATCCTCACCCTTTACGAACCAGGCCTCGGCCTCATCCGCCAGGGCCAAAACTTCCGGGTCATTGGCACTCAGATAATGGAAGAACACATTGCAGGCACCGCCGCAGATCATGCCCAGGTTCTGCACATCGTCTCGGGTCAGGGTGAAATCGTGGCCCCGGGAGTTTTTTTCCTTCAGAACGGTTTTGGCGATCTGCTCGGAGCGGTACTCCACCGCGCCGCCGCCGATGGTGCCGCAAATTCTGCCGCCCGCTCCCACCAGCATCCGGGCACCCGCGCCCCGGGGCGTGGCACCCGAGGAGGCGATGACGGTGACCATTACCAAATCCTCGCCCGCTAGCATCCGGGCCTTCATTTCCTTCAGCATCTGTCTCATGGTGCTTCCTCCTGTTGAATAAATCCAAAATCATCCCATACAAGGGAAATCACTTCGCAGTACCGGGGCTTGTACCAGCTGCCGGTGACGCTTTCTAAAAACAGGGCGATGATGCCGCCGTGGGCCACCACTGCCAGATCGCCGGGGCTGCGCCGGGCCGCCTCCGCCATGGCTGCGGAAAACCGGGCCAACCCTTCGGCAATGCTCTCCGCACCGGGGGGCTGCAAGCTCAGATCATCAGCGCGGGCGGCGTAGAGTTCGGGGTAATTCTGTCGGATCTCTGGGAAGGTCAGCCCCTCCCACTGTCCGTAGTCCAGCTCCCGCAGACTGTCCAAAATGGTAAAGTCAGAGCCGATGGCCCCAGCGGTCTGTACCGCGCGGATCAGGGGACTGGAAAAAACAGCTGTGACCTGCGGCAGCGTGCGGGCCATGTCTCGGGCCTGCGCCAGTCCTTCCGCGCTGAGGGGCAGATCGGTACTGCCGATGCACTGCCGCTGTCCGCCCGGAAATTCCGGCAGGCCATGCCGGATCAGGTATACCCGCTTCATTCAAACAGCCCTCCGAAATACTCTTCGTACAGCGCTTCGGCGTCCTCCCGGATGCGCTGCTCGTAGGCGGCGAAACGGTTCAGCAGGGTATGTGCCCGCTGCGTAAGGCGGCTTTGGCTGCCCCCCGCGCCGCCCTGGGTGCGCTCGATCAGGGTGCAGCCCAGCTGGCTCTCCAGCGTGCGGATCATGTTCCAGCAGGTGGAGTAGCTCAGCTGCATCCGCTGTCCCGCTGTGCGGACGGACTTTGTCTCGTCCACCAGCGTCAGCAGTATGGCGATATTTCTGTCCAGAAAGGGCTTTTCCTTGTTTAGCGAGACGCTGACCACCGGGCGCACCAGCTGAGAATTGTGGTAGTCCACCAGCGCGGAAAAATCCGCCGGGGTGTCGGCATCGTGGAGGGTGCCGGGGTCATCCACGGGCACCTGTTCCATGGCAAGGCCGCAGCGCTCCACGGCCCCTTTCAGGCCCTGTTCGCCGCTGTCGGCGAGAATGTTATCAAGGAGGGAAGCGTCAATGAGAATAGGGTGCCCCGTCTGACCCTGGCAGACCGGGCAGGCCAGTGCTGCTCCGGAATCCAGCAGGGCGTGGACCGTCCCGGCGGTGAACAGGGGAATGTCCACCGGGGTAAAGAGAACCCGGTCGCACTTGTCCCGCAGATACCCAAGCCCGATCTTCACCGAGTCGAACATCTGGGTCGTTTCATAGTTTTCGTTTCGCAGGAAGATCACACCGCTGCCGGACAGGTGCCGTTCCAGCGTCACCGCATTGAAGCCCGTGACCATCACGATCCTCTGGATGCCCGCCTGATGGAAGGTCGCGATCACCCGCTGGGCGATGGTGATGGAGCCAATGCTCAGCATGGGCTTGAAATCTCCCATCCGGGAGGACATTCCGGCGGCAACGATCAGCGCGGCAGTCTGCATGGCGGTGTTCTCCTTTGCTTATATTCTATAATCGTCCTTTATACGGTAAAATGGAATTTGCGAAGCAAAGCCTCCCCTATCAGGGGAGGTGGCCCGGCGTAAGCCGGGTCGGAGGGGTGCCCCCCTCAGTCAGCTTACGCTGACAGCTCCTCTAAAAGGGGAGCCTTGCGGGCGCTGCTCGCCAAATTCCAATTTGCCAGCCTGATGTGCTAAGTCGATCATGATTCTCTATTGATACTATACCGCAAAATAAGGAAGATGTAAACCCAAAACAAAGGATAAAAATCTCCCGGAAGCCATGGCTTCCGGGAGAAAATAGGGTTTTATTTGCGCAGCTGGGGCAGGGAAGCGGCGGCCACGGACTGGCCCACCCGGCGGGTCTTCTCGTCGGGCAGCATGACCTCACACTTTTTAGCAAGCTCGGGATACTCCTCACGCAGAATTGCGTTGCAGGTGTTCAGAATGATATCGCCGCCCTTGCCAGACATGACCCGGCCCATGAGCATCAGGTGCTCAATGTCATAGAAGTGGGAGTAGAGCACCACGGTGTAGGCCAGATACACGCCGATGTCGTGGTAAATATCGGCAGCCCGGGGGTCGTCCTCCGCCATCAGCTTCTGAACCACCTTCAGCTTTTCCGCGGGAGACAGCTCGGGATCCAGCTCGATACCGTTCCGGGGAGCCAGCTTGATGACGGCATCCTGAGAGAAATACTTGCAGCCCACGCCAAAATCGGTGGACCACTCGTCCTGCATGGCATCCTCACTCAGGTCAACAGGTGCGAAGGCCAGCTCACTGATCCAGCCCCGGACGTTCTTGTCTGCGTCCACGTAGCCCACAGCCTCGCTGGTGCCCATGGCAAGGCCCATGATGTTGCCGGTGCCCAGACCCATGGCGCCAGCCAGAGCGGATACGTCGCCGTCGTTGGCGACCACAATGGGCACGTCGCCGATCTCGGCGGCAGCCCGGTCAAAGCAGGTCTTGACCTCGTCCCAGCGGTTCCGGGGGACCTTGTAGAAGATGGAGGAGATCATGGGGGCGTTGCCGATGAAGGTGCCGGCGGAGGACACACCGATGGCATCCACCCGTGGCATCTTGGAAGCGGCGGTGCGGAAGGCGGTGAGAATTTCATTGTACTGGTAGGTGGGGTCGGGATTCAGCTTGGGGAACCAGACCACTTCCTCGGAGTAGACGCACTCGCCGTCAATGACCGCGGAGACCTTGCGGTCAGAGCCGCCGGCGTCAAAACCGATGCGGCAGCCGTCCATGTGGCCGCCCAGAGGTTGGGCGGATTCGTTGGCTGCGGGACATTCCTCAAGTGGAAGATCAATAATTTCCAGATCCACCTCGTAGAGCTTATGGAAGAAATCAAAGTCAAAGGCCCGCTTGCCGTCAGCGGAATAGTCTGCCTGCATCTGTCTGGCGATCTCAGATGCGCCGCAGATATAGACCTTGAAGCCGCCGATGGACCACAGCAGGAACTTGACCATCCGCTCAACGTAGCGGTAGTCGGCCTGGGCCATGTCGGGGGTGCCGTGGATGAAGGTATGGCGGACGGAAACCTGCCCCTTGTCCCGTTCTACGGCAATGGCGATGGGTTTCTTTGCATTTTTCAAGTAGGCATCCATCCAGACACCGAAGGGAATGAAGCCGGGATCCAGCTTGGGAGTGTGCCGGGTGTTGTACTCAATTCCTAAATAGCGCATGGGATATCCTCCTTAATTTATAGCTTCTGACCACATTATAAGCGGACAGACAAAAGATAGCAATAGCATTATCAACTTCTTTTTGTCATGATTGACGATAGGAAGTGAAAACCCCGTATCCGCATAGGCAGATACGGGGGAGGAATTTAATTCTCAGGACAGCAGGAGCTTATCGTCAGCTTCATCGGAGCCGGAGGCCTGACTGAACAGGTTCAGCAGCTGCTCCACGGTCAGGTCCTTCTTTTCCTCACCGGACACATCCACGACGATGCGGCCGTCATACATCATGACCAGACGGTTGCCGTAGGCGATGGCGTCGCGCATATTGTGGGTGATCATCATGGTGGTCAGATGATCCTTCTCCACAATGCGCTGGGTAGCATCCAGCACCTTGGCAGCAGTCTTGGGGTCAAGGGCGGCGGTGTGCTCGTCCAGCAGCAAAAGCTTGGGCTTCTTGAGGGTGGCCATCAGCAGGGTCAGAGCCTGACGCTGTCCACCAGACAAAAGGCCAACCTTGGTGGTCATCCGATCTTCCAGACCAAGGCCCAATGTTTTCAGAAGCTCCCGGTACTCCTCGTACTCTGCCTTGGGCACGCCCCATTTCAGGAAGGAGCGGTGGCTGCCGCGGCGGGCTGCCAGCGCCATGTTTTCCACGATCTGCATATCGGCGGCGGTGCCGGTCATAGGGTCCTGAAACACCCGGCCCAGCATGGAGGCACGCTGATACTCGCACAGGCCGGAAATGTCCACGCCGTCCACCAGAATGGCGCCGCTGTCCACGGGCCACACACCGGCCACCGCGTTCATCATAGTGGATTTACCGGCGCCATTGCCGCCGATGACTGTGCAGAACTCACCGTCCTGCAGGGTTAGGTTCAGGCCTTGCAGGGCCTTTTTCTCATTGATGGTACCGGCATTGAAGGTCTTGTAAATATTTTTGATTTCCAGCATACTTACTTGCCCTCCTTCTCGAGTTTCGCGTTTTCCTTGGCGATACGGCTGAAGGAATTCTTACTGGCGTTCTGCAAATAGGGGATAGCCAGGAAGATGGCCACCACAACGGCGGTCAGCAGCTTCATGTCGTCGGCAGGGAACTTGAGCCACAGGACGAAGACATAGACCACATAGTAGATCACGCCGCCCAGAACCACAAAGATCAGGCGCATCATGAAGTTCAGGTACTTGCCCAGGAAGGCCTCGCCCAGAACCTCACCGATGATGACCGCCGCCAGACCGATAACGATGGCGCCCCGGCCCATGTTGATGTCGGCAAAGCCCTGATACTGGCTCAGCACACCGCCGGCCAGAGCCACCAGGCCGTTGCTCAGTGCCAGACCGATGACCTTCATGCTGTTCGTGTTGATGCCCTGTGCCCGGGTCATGGCGCCGTTGATGCCGGTAGCCCGGAGGGCGGAACCGTGTTCGGTGCCCAGATACATGTACAGCAGTACTACCAGAACGAGGCACACCAAGGCGGTCAGCAGTATGGTCCGGGGCAGCAGCTTGGCATTGGAGGAAAACAGGAAGTTCACCTTATTGACGTTAACCGCCTGGTTGGCCTTGCCCATAATATTTAAGTTGATGGAATACAGAGAGATCTGGGTGAGAATACCCGCCAGAATGTCGGGAATACCCAGTTTGGTGTGCAGAAAACCGGTAATCAGGCCCGCGGCTACGCCAGCCAGAAAGGCAATGATCAGAGCCAGCTGGGGATTCCAGCCAGCCAGTACCAGCATAATGCAGACGGCGCCGCCGGTGGCAAGGCTTCCGTCCACCGTCAGGTCGGCAAGGCCCAGCATCCGGTAGGTCATGTAGACACCCAGGGCCATAATACCCCAGATCAATCCCTGGGCGATGCCGCCGGGGCAGGCGCGCATCAGAGCCGCGGGGTTCAGCGAAGCAAAGTAGGCAAACATGAAATAGATCCTCCAAATATCTGTCTTCTACTCATAGGAAAAAATCCCGGCAAAGGATTGGCATTGCCGGGATCTTTTTCCTATATCAGTTTGTTAGCCGGTGATGGCCTCGTAGCCCTCGGGCATGGTGAAGCCAATGGCAGTAGCGTAGTCGGCATTGTACTTCTTCACGGGGTTCTGGGAGTAGCCAATGGGCATGGTGGAGATGTCCGCGCCGTTGACCAGAATCTCGTAAGCCATCTCGCCGCAGGCAGTGCCGATGTCGTAGTAGCTGATGGAGACGGTAGCCAGGCCGCCGCCGGAGCACATACCTTCTTCACCGCAGATCACGGGGATGCCGGCAGGTTCACAGACACCGCTGACAATGGTCATATTGGAAGCGGCAGTGTTGTCGGTGGGGATGTACAGGGCGTCAGCACCCTCCACGGCAGTGGCGGTAACAGACTGGATGTCGTTGGAGTCGGCGAAGGTGAAGACCTCGGTGGCAACACCGATGGCATCCATGCAGGCGATGAACTGGTCAGCCTGGAGCACGGAGTTGGGCTCGGCGGAGCAGTACAGGACGGAGACCTTCTTGGCGTCGGGAACCAGCTCCATGAGGCAGTCGGCGTAGAGCTGAGCGGGAACGCCGTCGGAGGTGCCGGAGACATTCATGCCCAGGGAGCCGTCAGCGGCGGCATCCACAGCCAGAGCGGAGGCAAAGTCGGTGACAGAGGTGCCCAGAATGGGGATGGTGTCGGTGGCGGAGACGGCAGCCTGCAGAGCGGGGGTGGCGTTGGCCATAATCAGGTCATACTGGTTGGAGACGAAGCCGGTGGTGATGACGGTGCAGGTAGCGGAGTCACCCTGGGCATTCTGCTCGTCGAACACGACGCTGTCGCCCAGCTTCTCGGTCAGAGCGTCCTTAAAGCCCTGGGTCGCGGCATCCAGAGCGGGATGCTGCACCAGCTGGCAGATACCGACGGTGTAGGTTTTGGCGGCAGCCTCAGTGGCAGCTTCCGTAGCGGCGGGAGCAGCCTCGGTAGCGGCAGCGGCGGGAGCTTCCGTAGCGGCAGGGGCGGAGGAACCGCCGCAGGCTGCCAGAGACAGCACCATCAGCGCGGCCAGAAGGGCCGCAAGCATCTTTTTCATACAAAATCTCTCCTTTTTACATTTCCGCAGGCGCACACTTGTGCACATACGGGATACTGATGGCTCACAATATATCACTTTTTGTCATATGTGTCAATTCGTTTTTATGAATCTATGGAAAGCATTTAAAAATTAAATCCTAAGGATAAGCAAAGGTGGCGAAGCCCCGGCTCTGTTTCTTGATTTAGCTCTTTTTCTATTTCTGTTTCTTTTTCTTTTTTTCTTCTTCTTCTGCTACAAGGTGTATGCAGGTGGATACAAGTTGTATCCGGGTGTATGCAGGCTGCATAGATGGCCCGTTCCTTCAGAAAGGCGCGTCAACACTGAGATGTATTGGCTGATCGATAAAAAGCTGAACCTGAATTGAGAATACCTCCGGATCTGGAATCGATCCGGAGGTAATTCATTGTGTTTTCTTACAGCGCAGCCTTGATCTTCTCAATCATTTCCGCGTATTCCGCGTCGGTCAGATAGGTTTTCCCGGGGTTCATGGCGAAGGTGGTGCCCCACTCGAATTCGTCCCGATACTTGGGGACCAGATGGAAATGCAGATGGCAGCCGCCGTCGCCGTAAGCGCCGTAGTTGACCTTGTCGGGGTGGAAGGCCTTGTGGATGGCGTTTGCGGCAGTGGCCACGTCCTCGAAGAACAGCGCCCGCTCTTCGGCGGAAATGTCCACCAGCTCGGAAACGTGATCCTTGTAGGCTACGATGACACGGCCGGGATGGCTCTGCTCCTTGAAGAGGATCAGCTGGCTGACCTTCAGGTCACAGATCTTGATGCCGAAGCCCGCGAGAATGTCGCCGCCCATGCAGTAGCCGCAGTTGCAGTCTTTCATAAAAATACCCACTTTCTGTCAGTTTGTGATGATTCATTCATACCACACATTCTTCTGCCCGTCAAGACTTCTGAAAAAACTTATGGAATGTGCCGAAATCTCCCATCGGGAACTGCTCTATTTGCGCAGACTTTGCCGCACTCTGCCAAAATGCCTACGAATTTGGTAAATCGACTGTCGATTTTCGGACAGTTTTTCATATTGTATTATGAAGGAAGAAATGGTACTATTTAAGGTACACAATTGTCTTTGAAACGCGGACGAACACGAGACGTTAGGAGAGAGGCTATGAAGTATATCGTAGTATTGGGCGACGGAATGTCGGATGAACCCATCGAAGCCCTGGGCGGAAAGACCCCGCTGGAATACGCCAGCACCCCCGCCATGGACGCACTGGCCTGCGGCGGGCAGATGGGTATGGTGCAGAATGTGCCGGAGGGAATGCACCCCGGCAGTGAAGTGGCGAACTTGTCCGTCATGGGCTATGACCCGAAGACGGATTTTACGGGACGATCTCCCCTGGAAGCCCTCAGCGTGGGCGTGAAGATGGAGCCGGACGACATTATTTTCCGCTGCAACGTGGTGACCCTGACGGAAAACGAGCCTTACGCCGAAAAGGCCATCCTGGACCACAGCTCGGGTGAAATTTCCACTCAGGAAGCCGACCGGCTCATGGATGCCATCCGGGAGAACTTTAATGATGAAACCTTCCAGTTCTATACCGGCACCAGCTACCGCCATATTATGGTGTGGAAGCACGGTAGGCTTGCCAAGCTGGAGCCGCCCCATGACCATCTGACCCAGGTCATCGGCCCCTACCTGCCGGAGGAACCTGTGCTGCGCAGCTTCATGGAGCGCAGCTTCGATATTCTCAACAACCACCCCGTGAACCTGAAGCGGGCTGCGGAGGGCAGGAACAAGGCCAACTCCCTGTGGTACTGGGGCGCGGGCACCAAGCCCAGCCTTGGGGGCTTTACCGAGAAGACCGGACTGAAAGGCGCTATGATCTCTGCCGTGGACCTGCTCAAAGGCATCGCCGTGGGCGCGGGTATGGAGATCTGCCACGTGGAGGGCGCTACCGGCTCTCTCGACACCAACTGGGAGGGCAAGGCCCAGGCTGCCATCGATGCGCTTTTGAAGGACGGCTGTGATTTTGCCTATATCCATGTGGAGGCCCCGGACGAAATGGGCCATCAGGGTTTAGTCAAGGAAAAGGTGCAGTCCATTGAATATTTGGACAGCCGTGTCATTGCTCCTATCATGAAAGCCATGGAGGACGCTGGGGAGGACTACCGCATTCTGGTACTTCCCGACCACCCCACTCCCATCCGCATCCGCACCCATTCCTCCGACCCGGTGCCCTATGTGCTCTACGACAGCACCCGGCGGGAGAAAAAGATTGCTCACTACACCGAAGCCGAGGCAAAAGCCACGGGAACCTTCGTGCCCCATGGCTATGAGCTGCTGAGCCAGCTGCTTCAGAAATAAATAACGTCTGCGTAGGGCTTACGTCTGACCCCGCCGACCACGTTGGATATTTGTGACGCCTTCGTCCAACGCAGAACGTACAGATGTCGACTAACCAAATACCTTTCACCGAAAGTGATGTATCATCGAAACCGGATCGGCGGGGTCATGACCCCGCCCTACGAATTGATAAGTTTCATTTTTCGCATAAAATAAGGAGGGACGTTTTATGTCCAGAGTATACAACTTTTCCGCCGGCCCGGCGGTCTTGCCGGAGAGCGTTTTACAGGAAGCCGCCGATGAGATGCTGGACTACCGGGGAGCCGGCATGTCCGTCATGGAAATGAGCCACCGCTCCAAGGCCTACCAGACCATCATCGACGAGGCGGAGGCCGACCTTCGCACCCTGATGGGCATTCCCGACAACTACAAGGTGCTCTTCATGCAGGGCGGCGCTTCCCAGCAGTTCGCCATGATCCCCATGAACCTGATGAAGAACAAGGTCGCCGACTATATCATCACCGGCCAGTGGGCCAAGAAGGCATGGCAGGAGGCCCAGATGTACGGTCAGGCCAACGCCGTGGCCTCCTCCGCCGACAAGACCTTCTCCTATATCCCCGACTGCTCTGACCTGCCCATCAGCGAGAACGCGGACTACGTCTATATCTGCGAGAACAATACCATCTACGGCACGAAATTCTGGCAGCTGCCCAATACCAAGGGCAAGGACCTGGTCTCCGACGTATCCAGCTGCTTCCTCAGTGAGCCTGTGGACGTGACCAAGTACGGCATGATCTACGGCGGCGTGCAGAAAAACATCGGCCCTGCCGGTGTGGTCATTGCCATTATTCGTGAAGATCTGATCAGCGAGGATGTGCTCCCCGGCACCCCCACCATGCTGCGCTACAAGACCCACGCCGACAACGGCTCCATGTACAACACCCCGCCCGCCTACGGCATCTATATCTGCGGCAAGGTGTTCAAATGGCTGCTGAAAAACGGCGGTCTCACGGAAATGAAGGCCTATAATGAGAAAAAAGCCGCCATTCTCTATGATTATCTGGATTCCAGCAAGCTGTTCCACGGCACGGTGGTGAAGAAGGACCGCTCCCTGATGAACGTGCCCTTCGTCACCGGCGATGCCGAGCTGGATGCGAAATTTGTCAAGGCGGCTACCGAGGCGGGCTTTGTGAACCTGAAAGGCCACCGCACCGTGGGCGGTATGCGGGCCAGCATCTACAACGCCATGCCCATCGAGGGCGTGGAAAAGCTGGTGGCCTTCATGGAAAAGTACGAAAAACAGGTATAAGGAAGGAAAACTATGTTCCAGATTCATTATTTGAATAAGATCTCCCAGCAGGGCACCGCCCTGTGGACGGAGGATTTTGCCCTCACCGACGACATGGAGACTGCTGACGGCATCGTTCTGCGCAGTGCCAATATGCACGACATGGCGCTTCCCGAGAACCTGTTGGCCGTGGCCCGGGCGGGCGCGGGCGTTAACAACATTCCTCTCACCACCTGCGCCGACAAGGGCATCGTGGTCTTCAACACCCCCGGCGCCAACGCAAGAAGCGTCATGGAGCTGACCCTGTGCGGTATGCTGCTGGGCAGCCGGGATATCATCGGCGGCGTCAACTGGGTGCAGACCATCAAGGACCAGCCCGACGTTGCCAAGCTGGTGGAGAAGGGTAAGTCCCGCTTCGCGGGCCATGAGATTTGCGGCAAAAAGCTGGGTATCATCGGTCTTGGCAACATCGGCGGCCCCCTTGCCAACCGGGCAAGAAAGCTGGGCATGGAGGTTTACGGCTGTGACCCCCATATCTCCGTGGAAGCGGCCTGGAATCTGGACGGCCATGTCCAGCGGGTCAAGACCCCCGAGGAGATCTACGCCCTGTGCGACATCATCACCGTCCATGTGCCCCTGCTGAAGGAGACGGAGAAGATGATCAATGCCTCCGCACTGTCCAAGATGAAGGACGGGGTCATCATCCTGAACTTTGCCCGGGACCTGCTGGTGGACGACGACGCCATGGCGGACGCTCTGGCCAGCGGCAAGGTGGCCCGTTACGTTACCGACTTCCCCAACCCCAAGACCGCCAATATGCCCGGCTGCATCGCCATTCCCCATCTGGGCGCCTCCACCGAGGAATCCGAGGACAACTGCGCCCGGATGGCCGTCCGTCAGATGATGGACTATCTGGAAAACGGCAACATCGTCAATTCTGTCAACTACCCCAACTGCGACATGGGCGTGTGTCAGTGCGAGGGCCGCATCACCATTCTGCACCACAACATCCCCGGTTCCCTGGGCCGGTTCACCGCCGCTATTGCCAGCGAGAACGTGAACATCGCGGGTCTGATGAACAAGAGCCGGGGCGAGTATGCCTACACCATGCTGGACCTTGACCACCACCCCTCCACGGAAGTGGTGGAGCACTTGAAGGAAATCGAGGGCGTGGTTCGGGTGCGGGTCATTCGATAACCGATCCATTCACGTCTTTCCTTCGGGAAAGACGTGAAACTATATACCAAAGGCTTCCTTTTGCGGGCGGTTCATGGTATATTATTTGTAGGGCGGGGTCATGACCCCGCCCTACGCAAACAATCCAATTTATCGACATAAAAAAGCGCGGAGGGATGCTTATGCGCATCGTTATCAAAATCGGTACATCCACCCTGGCCTACGCCACGGGACAGCTGAATATCCGCCGGGTGGAGGCCCTGTGCAAGACCATGAGCGATATACGCAACGCCGGGCACGAGCTGATCCTGGTTTCCTCCGGTGCCATCGGCATGGGCGTGGGCAAGCTGGGTCTGCGGGAAAGACCCAGCGACATTCCCGGCAAACAGGCCGCGGCGGCGGTGGGCCAGTGCGAACTGATGTACATTTACGACAAATTGTTCAGCGAGTACCACCATACGGTGGCCCAGTTGCTCATCACGGCGGACAACCTGACCAACGAGACCCGCCACGGAAACTTCACCAACACGTTGAACCGGCTTCTGGAGTTGGGCGTGGTGCCGGTCATCAACGAAAACGACACCGTGGCCACGGAGGAGATCGTCATCGGCGACAACGACACCCTGGCGGCAAATGTGGCCCAGAGCGTGGGGGCGCAAATGCTGATCTTGCTGTCGGATATTGACGGCCTGTACACCGCCGACCCCCACACCGACCCGAACGCCAAGCTCCTGCCGGTGGTGCGCCGGGTGGACGAGGACATCAAAAAGCTGGCAGGCGTCAGCAGCACCACCCAGGGCACCGGCGGCATGGTTACCAAGCTCCGGGCGGCAGAAATTTGTCTCGGATGTGGCTGTGAAATGGTGATTGCCAACGGAAACAACCCCGCCGCCCTCTACGACATTGTGGAGGGAAAGCCGGTGGGCACCAGATTTGTGGGGGAATGGGTATGAAGGAAATGCTGGAAGCGGCAAAGGCCGCGAAATCCCAGATCGCCGGGCTGACTTCTCAGGAGAAAAACGCCGCCCTGAATGCCATGGCGGACAGCCTTTTGGTTTGCGAAGATACAATTTTGAAGGCAAACGCGATGGATCTGGAAGCGGCGAAGGGCCACGTGTCCGACGTGATGCTGGACCGCCTGCGGCTTACCTCTGAGAGAATTACCGGGATGGCAAAGGGCATCCGGGAGGTGGCGGCGCTTCCCGACCCGGTGGGGATGCTGCTGGACAGCCACACCCGCCCAGATGGGCTGAAAATCGACAAGGTGTCTGTCCCCATGGGCGTCATCGCCATCATCTACGAGAGCCGCCCCAATGTGACCAGCGACGCGGCGGCGCTGGCGCTGAAAAGCGGCAACGTCTGCATCCTCCGGGGCGGCAAGGAGGCTTTCCGCAGCGCCAACGCCATCGTGGAAGCCCTGAGAATGGGCCTGAAATCCGTGGGCATCCCGGAGACTGCCGTGAATCTGGTGCAGGACACCAGCCGGGACAGCGCAACAGCTCTCATGACCGCCAATGGCTACGTTGACCTTTTGATCCCCCGGGGCGGCGCAGGGCTGATCAATGCCTGTGTCCGAACGGCTACGGTGCCCTGCATCGCCACCGGCACGGGCATCTGCCACGTATATGTGGAAAAAACCGCAGACCAGAATATGGCGCTGAATATTATTGAAAACGCTAAGACCAGCCGTCCCAGTGTGTGCAACGCCGAGGAGGTGCTGCTGGTGGACAAAGCCATTGCTCCGGAATTCCTGCCCAAGATCCACGCCCGTCTGGGCCAGAAGGTGGAGCTGCGGCTGGACAGCGAAGCGGCAAAGTACATTCCCGGCACCCCGGCAGGAGAAAAGGACTTTGACACGGAATTCCTGGACTACATTCTCGCGGTGAAATGCGTGGAAAATGTTCAGGAAGCCGTGGCCCACATTTCCGCCCACTCCACGGGCCACAGCGAAGCCATCGTCACCACCGACCCGGCAGCGGAGCGGTACTTCACTGCCAACGTGGACAGTGCGGCAGTCTACGTCAATGCCTCCACCCGGTTCACCGACGGCGGCGAGTTCGGCTTAGGCTGCGAAATGGGCATCTCCACCCAGAAGCTCCACGCCCGTGGCCCCATGGGCCTGCGGGAGCTGACCACCTATAAGTACATCATTCGCGGAAACGGACAGGTGAGAATATGAAATATGGATTCTTAGGCTGCGGCAACATGGGCGGGGCCATTGCCCGTGCGTTAAGCCTGCAAACAAAGGACATTGCTGTGACGGACCGCTCCGGCAAGGCAAGAATTTTGGCACAGGAACTGGGCATCGCATATTCGGATAACATGTCCATTGCGGCAAACTGCGACCGCATTTTCCTCGCGGTGAAGCCCCACGTGATGCGCGATATGCTTGCACCGCTGGGGGACACCCTGGCTCAGCGGAAACCTCTGCTCATCACCATGGCTGCGGGGCTGGAAATTCGGCAGATCGAGGAGTTTGTGGGCACCCACCTGCCGGTGATCCGCATTATGCCCAACACCCCCACCTCTGTGGGCAAGGGTGTGATCCCTTACTGCGCTAACGAATTGGTGACGCAGGAAACGAAAGCCGACTGGCTGGAAGATATGAGCCGGTGCGGCCTGCTGGATAGTTTGGAGGAGCGGCTGATGGATGCCGCCAGCGCCCTGTCCGGCAGCGGTCCGGCCTATCTCTACCTCATGCTGGAAGCCATGGCGGACGGCGGCGTTGCCTGCGGCCTGCCCCGGGCGAAGGCCATGGACTACGCAGCCATGACCATGGCGGGGGCGGCGGAGATTTACCTCTCCACCCACCAGCACCCCGGCGCGCTGAAGGACGCGGTGTGCTCTCCCGGCGGCAGCACCATTGCGGGGGTTCGAATTTTGGAGGAACGGGGCTTCCGTGGGGCGGCTATGGACTGCGTCTGCGCGGCTTTTGCAAAGAATAAGGAATTGGGAAAATAAGGGAGGACATTATGGAGTACAGAATTTTGGGGAAAACCGGAATGAAGATCTCACGGATGGGCTTTGGCGGCATCCCCATCCAGCGCATCGACGCTGAGGGGACGAAAACCCTCATTCACGAGCTGAAAGAAGCTGGTGTGAACTTCATTGACACCGCCCGGGGCTATACCGTCAGCGAGGAATATCTGGGCTACGCCCTGGAGGGTATCCGGGAGGATTTTGTCATCGCTACCAAGAGCATGTCCCGGACGAAGGAGGCCATGGCCGCGGATATCGATATCAGCCTTAAGAATCTGCGGACGGATTATATTGACCTCTACCAGATGCACAACATCACCCCGGAGCAGCTGGAAACGGCCATGGCTCCCGGCGGCGCGCTGGAAGCCATGCTGGAAGCCAAGGCCGCAGGAAAGATCCGCCACATCGGCTTGACGGCCCATAGCCTGGACACCTTCCGCATGGCGCTGGACCTACAGTGGGTGGAGACCTTCATGTTCCCCTATAATATTGTAGAGACTCAGGCGGAGGAGCTGATCGCCAAGGCGGCGGAAAAGAACATCGGCTTCATCTGCATGAAGCCCCTGGCCGGCGGTGCCATCGAGGAAGCCACCTTGGCTCTGCGCTACGTCTGCGCCAATCCCAATATTAGTGTGGTCATCCCCGGCATGGCAGAGCCGAAGGAGCTGACACAGAATCTGGCGGCAGCGTCCGATACCTCAGCGTTGACGGCAGAGGAACAGGCGGGCTTCCAGAGGATCCGCACCCAGCTTGGCACGCAGTTCTGCCGCCGCTGCAACTACTGCCAGCCCTGCTCTGTGGGCATCAGCATTTCCAGCGCGTTCCTGTTTGACGGCTATTTGCAGCGTTATGGCCTGGCGGACTGGGCAAAAAAGCGCTATGCAGGCATGGAGAAGAAAGCCTCCGAGTGCATCGGCTGCGGTGCCTGTGAGCAGCGCTGCCCCTACCAGCTGCCCATTCGGAAGATGCTGGCCAAGGTGGCGGAGCATTTCGGCACATAACAGGATTTACACCACCGTAGGGGCCGATGCCCACATCGGCCCGCGGGAAAAGTGAAGGATTATTTAAGGGTTCCGGCGAATACGGAACATTTGCGAAGGAGCGATGTGGGCATCGCTCCCTACGGCTTCCCTTTTAATAGTCAAATCCCGCCGTTGCGAAACGGCGGGATTTTTAGAAATTTTAAGATCAAATACCGAACAAAGGCCGGGCTACCCGCTTATACAGCAGCAGCGTCAGCACGGACACCATGACGCCCTTCACCACATTCAGCGGAGCCACGCACAGCACCACAAAGGTGGTCACATTGTGGATGCCGGGGTGAATTTTGGTTCCCATTTCGATGATGGCGTCCAGGGGCATCCCGTACAGCTCTGCGAATTTAGGCAGCAGATACACCGCATTGAAGGCGGTGCCGAAGACGGACATACACACGGTGCCGAGGATCAGGCCGATGATGGCGCTGTGCTTGCTCTTATGCAGGTGATACCAGATGGTGGCGGGCAGGACGAAGGAGCAGCCCACCACGAAATTGGCCAGGTCGCCCACAAAGGCGGTGGAGGTGCTTTTCAGCAGCAGCTTCAGCAGAATCTTGATGCCCTCGCAGACCACCGTGGCACAAGGCCCCAGGTAGAAGCCGCACAGCAGCACCGGCAGCTCGGAGAAGTCCAGCTTGTAGAAGCCGGGAGCCAGGAAGGGCAGGGGGAAGTCCAGAACGTGCAGCACCGTCGCGATGGCGGCGCAGATACTGATGATGCTGACCCGGCGGGCGGGGCTGACCCTGCGTTTTTCCGGCAGGAATTTTTCCGCCAGCTTTGCCAGCAGCGCAAGACCCACCACAAGGGCGATGCAGGTCAGAACGAAGGAAAGATTTTCCGCGATTTGTGTCCATAAAGCAGCCATAGTTTTCGTCTCCTGTGCAATAAAAATACGCCCCGGGAATAAACCCAGGGCGTGAAAATAAACGCAAGGATAGTCTTCTTGCGTATCTTCTTCCATCCAGACTATACTGTCGGTATCGGAGTTTCACCGATTCGGCACGTTTGCACGCGCTCGCGGACTTTACCGCCGGTGGGGAATTGCGCCCCGCCCTGAAGATACTGTTCAGTTCCCTTACAACATAGCACTGACGCACCCGCTTGTCAAGGGGCAGATGGTGTGATATACTGAATTTTATTCGTAGGGCTTATGTCATGACCCCGCCGACCATGTTGAACATTGGCAGCGCTTTCGTCCAACGGAGGACGCATGGAGGTCAATTCACCAAATACTATTCACCGAAAGTTTCGTATCGTCAAAACCGGATCGGCGGGGTCATGACATAAGCCCTACGAATGGATAAATTCCAACTTGCTGTATTTACCGGGCCGTATCCGGCAGGGAGGACTCAGTGGGAGTGGTGGAAACCGAGGGCGTGGTGGATTTTACGGTTGTCTGCGGCATTTTAAAGCCCCGGATCTGCCCGTTGGGCGCGGAATCCGTCACATCTCCGCCGATGATCTCGTTTTTGTAGATGAGAAGCGTCGCGTACACCGGCTCCGTGGCCCCGGGGTAGTTGTTGATCTTATAAACGTAGCGCATGACCTTTTTTCCTGCATATTTGCTCAGGTCGTAGCCCTGACTTTTTTGCAGATTGTTGTACCGCTCGAACACGGGGCTGCTTTCGCTGGGAATTTTCACCTGGCTGGATTCCGTGGGCGAGGTGGTGACCTCCCAGCCCAGGTCCGTGAGAAATTTCACCCGGGCGTCGTTGCTGCTCAGGGTGGGCGCGGAGGTCTGGGTGCTTTCGTTCCCGCCCAACAGGGCGATCAGCGCCAGAATCAGGGCGGCCACCGCTGCCAGGGCCAGCAATACTTTTTTTAGATTGACCTTCGCGGTCATAACCATCATAATGATCCCTCCCGGTTTGCTTTGTGCTAAAGCCTATGCGGCCCCGCCGGGAGGTAGAACGGAGGAACCATGGAACGACTGGACAAATTTCTGTGTGACAGCGGCGCGGGCACCCGCTCCCAGGTAAAGGCCATCCTGAAAGCGGGCCGGGTCACTGTGGACGGCGCGGCGGAAAAGGACGGCAGCCGCAAAATCGACCCCCAGACCCAGATCGTGACGCTGGACGGGGAAGCCCTTGGCGGGAAGCGCCGCCTTGTGGTCATGCTGAACAAACCGGCAGGCTTCGTGACTGCCACAGAGGACGCACGGCAGAGGACGGTCATGGAGCTGCTCCCCAAAGAATGGGTACATTTGGATCTCAAGCCCGTGGGGCGGCTGGACAAGGACACCGAGGGCCTGCTGCTGTTTACCAATGACGGCGATCTTCTGCACCGGCTGATCAGCCCGAAGCAGGAGGTGCCCAAGGTCTACTACGCCCGGCACGAGGGACAGGCTGGGGATGCGGACGTGGCGGCCTTCGCAAAGGGCCTGACCCTGCGGGATGGGACGGTGTGCCGCCCGGCGATGCTGGAACCCCTGGGGCCGGGAGAGAGTCTGATCACCGTCTGCGAGGGCAAATACCATCAGGTGCGGCGGATGATGGCTTCCCGGGACATGACCGTGACCTATCTGGAGCGCCGGCAGGAAGGCCCCCTTTCGCTGGGGGACTTGCCCAGAGGGCAGGCGAGAGAGCTGAAATTGGAGGAAATTCTGACTCTGGAGGGCAAATAGACGCAGAATGTTTTTCATTTAAAGACAAATGCCTAAAAGCGGTCAATTTGCTGGTGGATTGGACCGGTCTGGGACCCGCATGGGGATATTAGTTGGTATAATACCTAAAAAAAAGAATGGTTTTTGCAGTAAAATGTCAAAAGGTACTTGCAAAGTGCGCAAAAGATGTGTATAATAACAATGCAATTTTGTGAAATGCGCATTTGTGCAAGATACTAAGGAGTGACAGAAAGATGTCCAATAGTGTTTTTCAGAGCGTCATCGTCCAGTTAAGAGATGTGTCCGACCGGGTTTTCGGCGTAATTGATACGGAAGGCTGTGTGATCTCCTGCACCGATATGTCCATGCTTGGCGAGCGCTGGACAGATGCGGCGCTGAAGGTGGGCAACGCCTCCGAGAGTATCGTCACCTTTGCGCAGAAATCCTTTAAAGCCATTATGGGCAACTCCAACTACTTTGAGTACGCCGTGTTCTGCTCCGGCGACGATGAGACTGCCAGGAGTTTCTGCCAGATGGCGTTCATCGCTCTGAACGATGCCAAGACCTTCTATGAGGAGAAGCACGACCGGGGCACCTTTGTTAAGAATATCATCATGGACAATATCCTGCCCGGTGATATTTACATCCGGGCCAAGGAGCTGCATTTTGCCACGGACGCTCCCCGGGCGGTATTCCTGATCCGCCAGGTGGGCCACAGCGACGTGGCTACGGTGGATGTGCTCAGCGCTATGTTCCCGGATAAAATGCAGGATTTTGTGCTGTCCATCAACGAGACGGATGTGGCGGTGATCAAGCAGGTCAGCGGTACCGTCACCGCCGAGGACATGGAAAAGGTCGCGATGGGCATGGAGGAGACGCTGAAGAACGAGCTTCGCATCAAGACCATCATCGGCATTGGCACCGTGGCCGAGCATCTGCGGGAGCTGGCGGATTCCTATAAGGAGGCCCAGACCGCTATCGAGGTGGGCAAGGTATTTGACACCGAGAAGAGCATCATGCACTATGAAAACTTAGGCATCGGGCGTCTGATCTATCAGCTGCCCACCACCCTGTGCGAGATCTTCCTGAAGGAAGTCTTCAAGAAGAATTCTCTGGATTCTCTGGATCAGGAGACCCTGTTCACCATCAATAAGTTCTTTGAGAACAGCCTGAACGTGTCCGAGACCTCCCGGAAGCTGTTCGTCCACCGCAATACGCTGGTGTACCGGCTGGAGAAGATCCGCAAGCTCACGGGTCTGGATCTGCGGCAGTTCGACCATGCCATCGTATTCCGGGTAGCGCTGATGGTCCGTCAGTACCTGGACTCCCGGGAAAACCGGTGAACTGCATACCATTCACGGAGCCGCGCTGTGCGGCTCCGTGATTTTTGCGCGGATCGGTTTCCATAACTTCCGAAAAATTCCAATTTTCCCCTGTCGAAACTATGGATTATTTGTGAATTCTTGCGGACAGAAGCCAAATATGGCAGTAAGTCATTGACAAGGCTTCCTCTATGTGTTACAATTCGGTTACATGCGGGCAGTCCCGGGTGCGCCCGTGGCTGTCAATAACAGGAGATTATACATATGATTCAATTTACTGATGTTGTAAAATCCTATGAACAGGGAAATAAAGCGCTGAACGGCGTTTCCATGCAGATCGAGGACGGCGAGTTCTGCTTCCTCATCGGCCCCTCCGGCTCCGGTAAGTCCACCATCATCAAGCTGATCACCGGCGAGCTGAAGCCCACCTCCGGCACCGTCCACGTCAACGGCTACTCTCTGGAACGGATCCGCAAGCGGGAGATCCCCTACCTGCGCCGCACCGTCGGCGTCGTGTTCCAGGATTACCGCCTGATCGACAAGATGACCGTCTACGAGAACGTGGCCTTTGCCATGCGTGTTGTCGGTGCTAAGGAGCGGGAGATCAAGGAGCGTGTGCCTTACGTGCTGGAGCTGGTGGGCCTGGAGAGCAAGATGAACCGCCATCCCAACGAGATGTCCGGCGGTGAGCAGCAGAGACTGGCCATTGCCCGCGCTCTGGTGAACAATCCCTCCACCATCATCGCCGACGAGCCTACCGGTAACCTGGACCCCGAGCGCTCCTTTGAGATCATGGCGCTGCTGCAGGAGATCAACAATCTGGGCACCACCATGCTGGTGGTCACCCACGACCAGAATCTGGTGGAGCTGTTCAACAAGCGGGTCATCTGCATCAACGATGGTCTGGTGGTCAGCGACGGAACAGAGGAGGAAGAGACAGATGAAGCTGAATAATCTTGGATATCTTTTGAAGGAGGGCTTCCGCGGCATCTTCCTTCATGGATTTATGTCCTTTGCCGCTGTGTGTGTGACGGTGGCGTGTCTGGTCATCGTGGGCAGCTTCTCGGCTTTGGCCTACAACCTGGACGAGATGGTGCAGGATCTGAACCAGACCAGTGAGATCCTTGTCTATATCGACGCGGACCTGTCCGATGCCGAGGCAAGGAGCATTGGGACACAAATCAACCTGATCGACAATGTGCTTCAGGCCACCTTCGTCTCCCGGGAAGAGGCTCTGGAGGACTTCATCGCCGACCATGACGGCGACAGCGCCTTCAGCGGCGTGCAGGCCAGTGACCTGCGCCACCGCTATGTGGTGACCCTGGAGGACAACAGCAAAATGAAGGAGACCGACGCCCAGCTTAAGCAGCTGCCCGGCGTGGCGAAGACCAACGCGGCCTACGAGCTGGCCCAGGGCTTCTCCACCATTCAGGACGTGCTGCACATGGTGTCCGCGGCGGTTATCGCGGTGCTGCTGGTGGTGTCCCTGCTGATCATTTCCAACACCGTTAAGCTTGCCATGTATGACCGCAAGGATGAGATCGCCATTATGAAGATGGTGGGCGCCACCAACGGCTTCATCCGTCTGCCCTTCGTGGTGGAAGGCTTTACGCTGGGCATGATGGGCGCCATTCTGGCCTTTGGCCTGGAATGGGTGGGCTATGATGCCATGATCCAGAAGATCGCCGCGGTGGATGCCTTGCAGCTGTTCAACTTCGTTTCCTTCCAGGAGCTGCTGATCCCCATGGTCGTTGTCTTTGGTGCCGCGGGTATGTTCGTCGGCATCGTGGGCAGCTGGACCTCCATCCGGAAATTTATGAACGTCTAAGCATCCTTCCGGATAGAGCCAAACCGGCTCAGACAGAAATCTTACGTAAGGAAACACTTTTTATGCGTACACACAGATTTGAGGCCACCGCGCTGTCCCTGCTTTTGGCCGCGGCTATGGCGCTCAGCCTCCTTCCGGTGGAGGCCCACGCGGCATCCTCCGCGGAGATCCAGAAGGAAATTGACGCGCTGGAAGCCAAAAACGCGGAGATCCAGAAGCAGATCAATGCCGTTCAGAGCCAGTACGATGCCAATTACAATGACATGAAGAGCATTGTGGAGCAGAAAAGCGCCATTGATCAGGAGATCACCCTTCTGAACAGCAAGGTGGACACTACAAACGAACAGATCGCTGCCTACAGTCAGCTGATCGCGGACACCCAGGAGGAGCTGGATGCGGCCCAGGAGGATCTGCGCAAGCTCAGTGAGGAGCACCGGGAACGGGTGCGGGTCATGGAGGAGCAGGGCAAGCTGACCTACTGGCAGGTCATTTTTGAAGCCAACAGCTTCACCGATCTGCTGGACCGCATCAACATGGTAGAGGAGATCAACGCCTCGGACCGCAAGCGCATTGAGGAAATGCGCATCGCAGCGGATATTGTCACCGCAACCCAGATGAATCTGGAATCGGAAAAACAGCAGCTGGAGGAAGTCCGCGTGCAGCTGGCGGCCGACGAGGCCGCCTTGCAGGAAAAGCGGACGGAATCCGACAGCGTCCTTCAGGAGCTGGAAGCAAAGGCGGAGGAATTCGAGATCCTCATGGCGGAATCCGAGGAGCTTCAGGAAGACCTGATGCAGGAGATCGCCGCCAAGGAAAAGGAACTGGAAGACGCCAAATATGACGAGTATCTGGCAAAGCTGGCCCTTCAGGGCGAGAATCCTCCCTCCGACGCCACCTGGATCACTCCGGTGTCCGGCTGGAAGCTGACCAGTCCCTTCGGAATGCGGACCCACCCCATTCTGAAGACCCAGCGGATGCACAACGGCATCGATATGGCCTGCGCCCAGGGTACGCCCATTTACGCCACCCGGGCGGGTAAGGTCACGAGAACCGCCTATCAGGCCGGCGGCGCGGGCAACTACGTGAGCATCAACCATCTGGATGGCTTCGCTTCCATCTATATGCACATGACCCATTATGTTGTCTCCGAGGGACAGACCGTCACCGCCGGACAGCTTATCGGCTACGTGGGCAGCACCGGCCTGTCCACCGGCCCCCATCTGCACTTCGGCATTTCCTATGCCGGTACTTACGTCAATCCCCTTGCGTACATCAGCTGATGTATGCCGCCTCTTGAAAAGGAGTACACTATGAAAAATCGCAAACGTTTGGTATCGATCCTCGCCGGCGTCATGGCAGCCATCATGCTGCTGACGCTGCTCCTGAGCATTCTGCCCACCCATGCCAGCGCGGCATCCTCTTCCGAAATTCGGAAGCAGATCAACCAGCTGAAAAAGGAAAAGGAAGAGCTGAAGGACAAGATCGACGACGTTAAGGAGCAGTATCAGGAGAACGAAAACGAGATCGCCGACATCATTGCCCGGAAGAATGTCATCGATCAGGAGATCCAGCTGCTCAGCGAACAGATCACCAATATGAATGACCAGCTGTCCGCCTACAACCTTCTGATCGCGGACAAGCAGGACGAGCTGGACAACGCCGAGGGGCTGTATGACCAGCTGAACGAGGAAAACAAGGTCCGCGTGCGCACTATGGAGGAGGAGGGCGAGGTTTCCTACTGGGAAGTCCTGTTCAAGGCCAACAGCTTCTCCGATCTTCTGGACCGGCTGAACATGGTGGAAGAGATCGCGGCCTCCGATAACCGCCGCTTAAAGCAGCTCAGCGACGCGGCCAACGCTGTGGAAGTGGCCCAGGTGGACCTCCAGGAGGAAAAGGCCGAAATGGAGGAGACCAAGAAGGAGCTGGACGCGGCCCAGGAGGAAATGAACGCCAAGCGGAAGGAAGCGGAAGACCTTTTGCAGGAGCTTCTGAGCAAGGCGGATGACCTGGAAGCTCTGGAAGCGGAGTTCCAGGCCATGGACGAGGAATTCCTGAAGCAGATCGCCACCAAGGAGGAGGAGTACAGCGCTGCCAAGCAGGCAGAGTGGGAAGCCTACATGGCGACCTATGTACCGCCCACCACTGCCGGGGCGGGCGAATCCATCGATAAGCCCAGCAACGGCACCAGCGGCGGCACTGGCGGTACGGCGGTGGGCGGCGGCTGGGTCCGGCCCTGCAGCTATACCTCCATCACCTCGCCCTTTGGTTACCGTGTGTCTCCCACCTCCGGCGCCTCTACTTACCATCAGGGCGTTGACCTGGATACCGGCACGGGCTGGCCTGTTGTGGCGGCCAAGGCCGGACGGGTGACGGTAGCGGGCTACGGCAGCGCCGCCGGCAACTACGTGAAGATCGACCACGGCGACGGTGTGTCCTCTATTTACATGCACCTGAGCAACTACTGTGTCTCGGCGGGCCAGATGGTCAGCGCGGGCCAGCAGATCGGCACCACCGGCGCCACCGGCGTGGCCACCGGCGACCATCTGCACTTTGGTATCTCTGTCAACGGCGTTTATGTAAACCCCTGCAACTATGTAGCGTTGTAATTCCTTTCCCACAGCCTGGGCTTCGGGCTGTGGGAAGCTTTCTATGTGAGGTGTTGGAAGTGAAAAAGAAACTACTTACCATCGGTTCTTATGTGCTGGTAGCCATGCTGGCGACGGTGATCACACTGGCAATGGTGGGTACGAACCCGCCCTCCAAGCTGGACCGGCTGGAAGCCCTTATTGAGGACCGCTTTATCGGCGAAGCGAACACCGAAACGTTGGAGGATGCCGCTGCCGCCGCCATGGTGAAGGCCACCGGAGACCGCTGGAGCTACTATATTTCCGCCAGCGACTATGATGCCCACCGGGAGCAGGAGGAGAATGCCTATGTAGGCGTGGGCATTACCATTCAGCCCCAGGAGGATGATTCCGGCTTCTTGGTCGTCATGGTCACGGAAGGCGGCCCCGCCGAGGAAGCGGGTATTGAATTGAATGACCTGCTCATTGGCGTGGAGGGGCAGGATGTCCGGGGCATGACCACCGAAGAGGTAGCCGCGCTGGTGAAGGGCCAGGAGGGCACGAAGGTGTCCATGACCATTATGCGCAAGGGCGAGCACATGACCCTCACGGTGGAGCGCCGCCGGATCGAGCAGGCCGTCGCCGAGGGAGAACTGCTGGAAGACGGCATCGGTCTGGTGAAAATCAACAATTTTGATGAACGCTGCGCTTCGGAGACCATTGCCGCCATTGAAAAGCTTCAGGCCGAGGGAGCGGAAAAGCTGATCCTGGATGTGCGCAACAACCCCGGCGGCTTTGCCGACGAGCTGGTGAAGGTCCTTGACTATCTGCTGCCGGAGGGCGACCTGTTCCGCAGCGTCAGCTATGATGGCAAGGAAAAGGTGGATACCTCAGACGCAAGTTATCTTGATATGCCCATGGCGGTGCTGGTCAACGGCAGCAGCTATTCTGCCGCGGAATTCTTCGCGGCTGCCCTACAGGAACACGAAGCGGCGGTGGTGGTCGGTGAATCCACAGTCGGCAAGGGCTACTACCAGCAGACCATCCAGCTGGGCGACGGCTCCGCCGTGGCCCTGTCCACCGGCAAGTATTTTACTCCCAAGGGCAATTCCCTGATTGACAAGGGGGTTACCCCGGATGTTCAGGTGGACGTGGACGAGGAGACCGCCGCAGCCATCTACTACGGCACCATTCAAAACGCCGATGACCCCCAGCTTCAGGCGGCGATCAAGGCGCTGAAATAAGCAAAACAGGAAATTGCTTCGTTAAGTTGATATTATAGGAAATAAGCCCCGATTCACTTAAGAATCGGGGCATATTTTGCTTGATAATTCGGAAATTGACAGATTCTGCTCTCTCGCGATTTTAGCCAGATCGTCGTATTCGTATTTCTCTTTATGGACACCATAGCCGGAGCTGACCTTCTTCCGCACAGGACCGTAGGGCGTGTCCACGGTTTCCACAGTGCGGTTCAGGGTGTAACGCCGGCAGGGAAATTCCCGAACCCCCAGGGTGGTGGTATGCTTTAAAAGAAGGTGTACCATGGTGTTTTTCTGATCCTCCCGGCAGAGCACCGTGATCAGCACCCCGGGCCGGGATTTTTTCATGCCGATGGGGACGGTGAAGGCGTCCAGCGCACCACTGTCCAGCAGCCGTTCCAGCGCAAAGCCAATGGCCTCCCCGGTCATGTCGTCTACATTGCAGCGAAGCTCCACAATGGTGTCGCCGGGGTCTGACCTATCTCCCAGCATGGCCCGAACGCAGTTGGCCCGGGGAAAGTCCTTCTTTCCCATGCCGTAGCCGATGGCCTGCACCTTCATCATGGGCATCTCCCCAAATTCCGCAGAGAAGTGCTTCAGCAGCGCCGCCCCGGTGGGGGTGCACAGCTCGCCCTGAATTTCGCCTCCGTAAATGGGAATGTCCCGCAGAAGATAGGCTGTGGCGGGAGCGGGCACCGGCAGAATGCCGTGGGCGCAGCGCACCTGCCCACTGCCAACGTGAACGGGGGAGGAAACGATCCTGTCGGGAGCAAGCTTGTGCAGCAGCAGGCATACAGCGGTCACGTCGGCAATGGCATCCATGGTGCCCACCTCGTGGAAGTGGATCTGCTCCACAGGCACGCCGTGAACGTGGCTCTCCGCCTGAGCGATTTCCTCATAAACGGACAGGATATCCAGCTTCACCATGGTGGGGATGGGCAGACTGCTGACAATGCTGCGGATGTCCCCCATGCTGCCGTGGTGATGATGTGGGGTGTCATCTTCCTCTTCACCGTGAACCGTTACCTTCATGTGGGTGCCCGTAATGCCGCATTTTTCACATTTTTCCGCAGTGAAAACCACACCGGGAATGCCCAGAGCGTTCAGTTCCTCTACAAAAGAGTCCTTATCCGGCAGCAGCTCCAGCAGGGCGGCGGTAAGCATATCCCCGGCGGCGCCCATGCCGCAGTCTAAGTACAGCGTCCTCATTTTTTGACCTCCATATGGTTGATGCGGTTGGCCAGAAATCCCGCGCCGAAGCCGTTGTCGATGTTCACCACGCTGACGCCGCTGGCGCAGGAATTGAGCATACTGAGCAATGCGGAGATGCCGCCGAAAGAGGCGCCATAGCCCACGCTGGTGGGCACCGCGATCACCGGGCAGTCCGCAAGGCCGCCCACCACGCTGGCCAGTGCCCCTTCCATGCCCGCAATGGCGATGACCACGCTGGCTTCCATGATGAGGTCCATATGGGCCAGCAGCCGGTGCACCCCGGAAACGCCTACATCGTACAGCCGAACCACCTTGCTGCCTAAGATTTCCGCCGTCAGGGCCGCTTCCTCCGCGACGGGAATGTCGCTGGTGCCGCCGGTGGCGATGACGATTTTGCCGATGCCGTCCGGCTCCGGGAAACCGCCGACAATGCCCACTTTTGCGTCTTTGCGGTAGTCCAATGAGGTGGTTTTTGCAACAAATTCCGCCGCTTCCTCATTCATCCGGGTGATCAGAATACGGCTCTGTCCGTGGCGGCACATGGATTCGATGATCCCCGCGATCTGTTCCGGGGTCTTGCCCGCGCCGTAGATCACCTCGGCAGCTCCCTGACGTACCCGGCGGTGCAGATCTACTTTCGCGTAGCCAATGTCCTCGAAGGGGGACATTTTAATTTTCAATAACGCGTCGTCCACGCTGACCGCGCCGGACTGGACGTCCTCCAAAAGTTTGCGGATATCGGAATTCATGGGCGCACCTCCAAATCCAGCACGACGCCGGAATACAGTTTTTTCAAATGGGAAAGAATGGAATCCGTATTTTGCAGTACCTTGTTTATGTCGGATGACCTGACCTGGATCCGGGCAGCATCTCCCAGCGTCCGCACCCGAAAATCCCGCAGACCAAGGCTGTGCAGATATCCTTCGGCTTCCTCTGCCCGGGCCAGCTTTTCCGGGGTGATCACGTCCCCGGTGGGAATGCGGGTGGCAAGGCAGGCGTAGGCGGGCTTGTCGTGGGTGAAAAGACCTGCTTCTTTGGACAGCCGCCGAATCTCCTGCTTGGTAAGATTGCACTCCCGCAGGGGAGAGCGGACGGAAAGTTCCCGCAAAGCCTGCATTCCAGGCCGGTCGGAAACCTCGTCGGAAGCGTTGGTGCCGTCCAGCAGAAGAGAGAATCCGTCCTTCTCCGCAGCGGCAGTTATGGCAGTAAACAGAGCTGTTTTGCAATAATAGCACCGGTTTTTCGGGTTTTCAGCCACATTCGGCACGCTGAGAACATCCATGGGGAGAATCTCCATCTTTGCGCCCAGCTGGTTTGCCAGCTTTTTCGCGTCCTCCAATTCAAAGGCGGGCTGAAAGGCGGTTTTCGCGTAATAGGCTTTCACATCAGCGCCGGACTGAACGGCGGAGTACAGCAGGTACGCCGAGTCCACGCCGCCGGAAAAGGCAATGGCGGCCTTGGGGTTCTCTTTCCAAAACTGGATCAAGTTCATGGTGACCTCCATGGGCAGGAATTTTGTAATATTATAGCATTTTCGGGGTCAGTTATCAATAGGACAAACATTTAACGAATTGGTTAAATAAATGCTTGACATTATGAGCGCCCTGTGCTATACTTCATTTAACAGTTAAGTTAAATGTTAAATATGGAAGGAGGAAACAACATGGGCTTGCAGCAGACGCTGAAAGCGCTGGCAGATCCCACCCGGCGGGAGATTTTGAACCTGCTGAAAAACGGGAAGCACTCCGCCGGGGAAATCGCCGAGCATTTCGACATCACCGCCGCCGCCGTGTCCCGGCACCTGTCGGTATTAAAGGAAGCCGACCTGATTGAGGACACCCGGGACGGCAAGTACATTTTTTATGAGCTGAACGCCTCGGTTCTGGAGGAAATTTTGCTGTGGATCTCCGATTTAAAAGGGGAGACAACTGACCCTTCGGAGCCAAAAAATAACGAAATTTGAAATTGATTACCGCCCACCGCGGCGGAACGCGCACAGGAGGTGCCTTGTGATTCGCAAGCATAAAATGGAACTGATCGTTTCCTCTTCGGTAATTTTATTCCCCATTCTGATTGGCCTGATCCTCTGGAACAAACTCCCCGAAACCATGACTACCCACTGGGGCTTTGACGGCCAGCCAGACGGCTGCGGCAGTCTTCCCTTCGCGGTGTTCGTGCCCTATCTGTGTCTGCTGGCCGGACACTGGCTGTGCATCCTGGTCACAGCGAAGGACCCCAAGAATCAGGGCAGGAACTGGAAGCCCATCCGGCTGATGGTCTGGATCATGCCGGTACTGTCCAACGTCTGCGGCGCCATCATGTATTCTCTTGCTCTGGGGGTCAAGGTATCTGTCAGCGGCATTATGGTCGCCGCCATCGGCCTGATGTTCATTGCCATCGGCAACTACCTGCCCAAATGCCGCCAGAACTACACCATCGGCATCAAGGTGCCCTGGACGTACACCAGCGAGGAAAACTGGAACGCCACCCACCGCTTTGGCGGACGGGTCTGGATGATCGGCGGCGCGGTGATGATGCTGTGCGCCCTGCTGCCCGCCGGGTGGAACGCCGGGGTCATGATTGTCGGGGCAGTGCTGCTGGGGGTGATCCCCATTGCCTATTCCTATTTCTACTACCGCGGACAGGTGAAGCGGGGAGAGGAGCTGAAGCCCGTTCCCAGCGCGCATACCAAAGCCGGAAAGCTCAGCCTGATCGCGCTGGCGCTGGTTCTGGCGTTGGTGGCAGTGACCCTGTTCACCGGCAGGGTGGAGACCACCTTTTCTGATGATTATTTCTCCGTTAAAGCCAGCTTCTACGACGATCTGACGGTCTTCTATGACCGGGTGGAGAACGTTGAATACCGGGAAGGCAGTGTAGAGGGAAGCCGGGTTTTTGGTGTGGGCAGCTTCCGGCTGCTGCTGGGTACCTTCGAGAACGAGGAATTCGGCAATTACACCCGCTATACCTATTACAATCCCGAAGCCTGCGTGGTGATGAAGGTCAACGGCAAGACGCTGGTGCTCAGCGGCAAAGATAAGGCTGAGACACAGGAAATTTACCGGCAGTTGTTGGAGAGAACGCAATAAAAGCCTGTATTTTCCTTACCGTAGGGGCCGATGCCCACATCGGCCCGCAGTAGAAGTGATCGAAGATAGATTGTTTTCTGCGAATTCGGAGTCTGGCAAGGGGGCGATGTGGGCATCGCCCCCTACGGGGCTGCTTTTTCGACAGCCTTCCCCGCCGGGAAAGGCTGAATTATTCACTTTTTAGGAAAAATTCCTTGACTGTATGGAAATCATCCACTATAATGTTTGGGACTATGAGAATTATTTCTGAGAAAGGATTTTTGAATATGGCTAAGGAATACAAAATTACCAGCCTGCGGCTGGCCGACCTGGAAAAGGAACTGAACTACCTGAAGACCACCCGGGAGCGTGAGGTCGCCGCCATGATCGCGGAAGCCCGCTCCTACGGCGACTTGTCCGAAAACTCCGAGTACGATGCCGCCAAGAACGAGCAGGCCAAGCTCTACGGCCGCATTGCCGAGATCGAGGACATCCTGTCCCACGCCGTCATCATCGAGGACGAGAACGAGGCCTCCGGCCGTGTGGGCCTGGGCTGCACTGTCGTTGTCGAGGACGATAAGGGCAAGCAGACCACCTACCGCATCACCGGCTCTCAGGAAGCCAACCCCATGGAGGGCAAGCTCTCCGACGACTCTCCCTTCGGCCGCAGCATTGTCGGCAAGGCTGCCGGCGAAAGCTTCACCGTCAACGCTCCCGTTGGTTCCTTCACCATGAAGGTGATCAGCGTCACCCGTGAGGGCTGAGCCATGGCAAAGTTTGTACCCCAGGCAGAAATGCCCCTGTCCGACCAGGTGCGGGTCCGTCGGGAAAAGCTGGACAACCTCCGGGCCGAGGGCTTCGACCCCTTCGTGCAGACCCGGTTTGAGGTTACTTCCGATTCTGCCGCCATCAAGGCCAATTATGAAGCCATGGAGGGCCAGTCTGTCCGTCTGGCGGGCCGTCTCATGAGCAAGCGGGGCATGGGCAAGGTGTCCTTCTGCGACTTGCAGGACAGCACCGGCCGCATCCAGCTCTACGTCAAGTTTGACGAGATGGAGGAAGCGTCCTTCCAGCGCTTTAAGAAGAACGACATCGGCGACATCGTGGGCGTCGTGGGCGATGTGTTCAAGACCGAGCGGGGCGAAATTTCCGTCCGTGTCCATGAGGCCACTCTGCTGAGTAAGTCCCTGCTGCCCCTGCCCGAAAAATTCCACGGCCTGACCGACAAGGAGACTCGCTTCCGTCAGCGCTACGTTGACCTGATGGTGAACCCCGAGGTCAAGCGGAATTTTGTCATTCGCTCTAAATTCATCAAGTTCCTGCGCAGCTATCTGGATGATCGGAACTATATTGAGGTGGAGACTCCTGTTCTGAACACCATCGCCGGTGGTGCCGCGGCCCGGCCCTTTGTCACCCACCACAATACTCTGGACATCGATATGTATATGCGCATCGCCACAGAGCTGCCCCTGAAGCGGCTGATCGTGGGCGGCATGGAGCGGGTCTACGAGGTGGGCCGCATCTTCCGCAACGAGGGCATGGATCCCAAGCACAACCCCGAGTTTACCACCGTGGAGCTGTATCAGGCCTACGCCGACTTCCACGACATGATGGACATTGCCGAGGGCATCATCTCCGGCGCGGCTCAGGAGATTTTGGGCACCTATGAAGTCCAGTGGATGGGTGAGAATATCGATCTGGCCCCCGGCTGGCGGCGGCTGACTATGGTGGAAGCCGTCAAGGAGTACGTGGGCATCGACTTTGACGCCATCACCGACGATGCCGAGGCCGTGGCTGCTGCCAAGGCCAAGGGCGTGGAGCTGGCGGATGCCGCCGAGAAGACCTGGGGCAATGCCCTGTATGCCTGCTTCGACCAGAAGGTGGAGGAGCACCTGATCCAGCCCACCTTCATCACCATGTACCCCGTGGAGGTCTCCCCCCTGACCAAGCGTTCCCCCATTGACCCCCGGCTCACTGAGCGGTTCGAGCTGTTCATCTGCCACAGCGAGCTGGCCAACGCCTACTCCGAGCTGAATGATCCCATCGACCAGCGCCAGCGCTTTCAGAAGCAGGTCGAGCAGCGGGAGCGGGGCGACGACGAGACGGAGATGCTGGACGAGGATTTCCTGACCGCTCTGGAATACGGTATGCCCCCCACGGGCGGCATGGGCATGGGCATCGACCGCTGCGTTATGCTGCTGACCGGCGCCGATACCATCCGCGAGGTCATTCTGTTCCCGACGATGAAGACCATTGGCAAAGAAAGCCAGTAAAATCAAGGGTTTT
>JAUNSH010000036.1 GCA_030539285.1 Eubacteriales bacterium | reverse complement strand
GAGCGGCTTGGTAATGTTGAGGTGCGCCTTGATAAGGTCGAAGAGCGCCTTGACAATATGGATGAGCGTCTTGATAATATTGAGGAAGAGTCTGTGATCACACGCTCCGGCGTAAACAGCCTTCTCGACTGGGCCAATATCGCCAGAAAAACCATCAATGTCCGGCTGGTTGAGTAAAAGTCAAACATCACCGATAAAGGAATACCGCCTGCTGATGGTTTCAGCAGGCGGTATCTTCGTTCATGGATATCACAGGAATGCCTTTCTCCCGGGCCAGGGTCAGGAGCCTACCATTCAGGGCATTCAGCTTCCCCACCGGCGTACCAGCGTCGATCACTTCCGCGCATCGGGACAGAAGCCGGGCTGCCTGTTCATAGTGTTCCCCGGACATTTCTTCAAAGGCTGGGACAGATACCACCGCGCTTCCCAGGGCCTGGGCTACCTGAAAATCCACGTCATTTTCAAACAAAATTCCCGTAGCAAAGGGGATGCCCCGCCTTTGCAGCTCCCGGTACACCGGGATGCCAAAGCCGCCCCCGGCGATGACGAATGCCTGCGGATCTCCCGACGGCTTAGGCATTTCCACGCTGCCGAACAGCCGGTTGTAGCTGCCCTGCTCCATGCCGTAGAGGGTCTCGATGGCCGCGTTTTGCAGGACCTCCTCCGGGGTGCCCCAGAGAGCGATGGTCTCACCCTTGACGCACAGCAGGTAGTCGGAGATCTTCGCGGCCAGGTCAATTTCGTGCAGGGACAGTACCACCGTCATGCCCTTCTCCCGGACCATCTGCCGCAGAATATCCAGAAGCTCAATTTTATAGCGGATGTCCAGATAAGCCGTTGGCTCGTCCAGCACCATGATCTCCGGCTCCTGGCACAGCGCCCGGGCCAGCAGGATCCGCTGCCGCTGACCGTCGGACAGGGCGCCAAAATCCCGCTGGGCTAAGTCCAGGGCGTGGACCCGTTCCAGCGCTTCGGCCACCGCCGCTTTGTCTTCCTCCGTTAGCCGCCCAAAGAGGTTTGTATAAGGATAGCGGCCCATGGCCACCACCTCGGCGCAGGTGGTCAGCTCCGGGCGGATGCGGTCCGTGAGCACCACCGCCAGACGCTTTGCCAGCTCCTTTGGCTGCCACTGGTGCAGGCCCTGCCCACCCACGTAGACACTGCCGGAAATGGTCTGCAAATGCCGGGTGATGGACTTTAAAATGGTGGATTTTCCCGCGCCATTGGGGCCGATCAGGGTCAAAATCTTCCCCTTTTCCAGCCGGAGGTTGATGTCGTGGATCAGGACGTTTCCGTCATAGCCCACCGCCAGGTCTTCGGTTTTTAAATAGGCTTCCATGCTACACCTCCTGCTGTTTCCGCCGGACCATCATATAGATCACCACCGGTGCGCCGAAAATAGAGGTCACGGTGCCGATGGCCAGCTCCGTAGGCGCGAACACCGTCCGGGCCAGCAGGTCGCAGAACCCGCAGAACACCGCCCCACAGAGGAAGGAGGCGGGGATCACATAGGCAGGCTTGGAGGATTTTAAAAGGCTTCGGGTGATGTGGGGCACCGCGATGCCCACGAAGGATATTGGCCCCGCCAGAGCCGTCACGCAGGCGGACAGCAGGCTGGACAGCAAAATCAGGATCACCCGGAAGGGCTTCACCCGGATGCCCATGCTCTGGGCGTAGCCCTCCCCCAAGGCGTAGGCGGAAATGGGCTTGCACAGAGCCAGCGCTCCCAGAACCCCCGGCAGGCACAGTCCCGCCGCCAGGGCCACATTTTCCCAGCTGGCCCCGGAGAAGGTGCCCATAGACCAGTTGGTCAGATTCACCACATCGTGGTCGTCGGCAAAGGTCACGCAGAAGTCCGTCACCGCCCCGCAGATGTAGCCCACCATGATGCCGATGACCAGCAGCATGGACATGCTGTGAACCTTCTGGGAGAACAGAAGCACCAAAGCGGTAATGAGCAGGGAGCCGGCAAAGGCCGCAAGGATCAGGGTCACGGGGCTGACACTGCCCAGATACCCCGCGAGAAAAATCAGGGTAATGCCCACCACCATCTTTGCGCCGGAAGAAATGCCCAGCACAAAGGGTCCGGCGATGGGGTTACGGAAGAACACCTGCAAAAGATAGCCGGACACGGACAGCGCCCCGCCTAAAATCGCCGCCAGCAGCATCCGGGGAATGCGGATGCGAAACAGGATCTGGCTTTCCGTGGAGCTGCTTACATTGCCCCGCAGACCGTCCCAGAGCATGGAGAACACCTCGTCCACACCGATGGAGACGGAGCCAATATTCACATTCAGCACCAGCGTCAGTACCAGCAGTCCGCACAGCAGGGCCATGACTGCCCAAAATCTGCCGGGATTGCCCAAGCGCAGAGACTGCGTGTTTTCTTTCATGTCTTTCTCCCTTATTGCAGCCGGTACAGGAAGGGCAGTTCGTTTAGCCCCTCTGCTTCCCCGGAGAAAATTTTCCGGAAGCTCTGGATCATCTGGCCCAGCTGGGTAGTCTCCTGATACATATTTCTCTGGGTGCACCAGACGTTGCCCTCCTGCACCGCCTTGAACTGGGCCAGCAGGGAGCTTTTTTCCAGCAGCTCCTCCACGGTGTAGATCTCACCGCCGATGGTGCTGTTGTAAATGATGCAGTCCGCGTCCTTGGCGGCGGCAAAGAACTGCTCCATTTCAATGTTTACCGTGGAGGTTTTCGTCTCCCGGTCCCCGAGGTCGCTGAAGACGTACTTGCCCCCTGCCAGTTCCAGCATTTTGGTCACATAGTCCCCGCTTTTCCGGGCTACAACATAGCCGGAGGAGCTGATGTGGAAAAAGGCCACGGTGGTCTGGGGGGCGTCCCCTTGCAGGGCATCGTCCAGATAGGCCGCCTGCTCATTGAACAGCTCCTGCGCCCGGTCTTCCTCATTTAACAGCGCAGCGTAGAGCTTTATCCACTCCGTGCGGCCCAGAGGATGCTCCTCCATGCTGGACTGGTCGGTAAGCACCACGATGCCCAGCTCTTCCAGCTTTTGCTTGACATCGGAGGCGTGGCCGATCATCATGGATTCCACCGCCAACGGGCAGTGGTGGGACAGGAGCATTTCGTAGTCCGGCTCGCTGTACTTGCCGGCGTAGAGGATCTCCCCCGCTTCCATGGCCTTCCGGGCGTTTTCAATATACCAGCTCTCCGCCCGGGAGCCGGACAGGGTAATTGCATTCAGCCGGTCCAGAGCGTCAAACAGGCACATGGCGGAGGTGGCCGCCAGATAGATATTCTCAACGGGCTGATACAGGGGCACCGCGTCCTTGGGCGCGTTCTCAGGCACCTCACAGCCCTCAGGCACCACAAGGAATTTGCTGCCGTCCGCCAGAGAGATCAGCTTGTAGCCCCCGGCATAGTAGTCCACCTGGAACTGGGTGGCAAATTGCAGCTCCATCGTCCGCTCCGGCACCCATTCGCTTTGGGTCTGGGTGGATCCCGCCGGGGCGCAGCCGGTGAGCAGCAGCGCAAGGATCAGCGCCCATATGGTCAATTTTTTCATTTCGCGGTCAAAGTGGTGCTGTCAAAGGTCAGCGTGTAATCTACCAAATGCGGCTCACTCATGGCGGTGGTGGAACCGCTGACCGCCAGCTCGGTGTCCAGCGTCACAGGAATTTGGAAGGTGGAATTGCCCTCGGTCTGGATGGGGTCATACTGGATGCCGTCCACGATCATGTACTCATAATAGGGGCTGCTCCATTCGATGGTAGCAGTCAGCGTCTCCCCGTCGGAGACAATTGCGGCGGGAGAGGTCACGCTGGCCCGTCCGGAGCCGCCGGACAGGGTCACTTCACAGGTGTATTCCCCTTCCTGAGGCACGGGGTTCTGAACACTGACCGTATGGTCATACCACACGCCCTTGGTGCCGATGATGGCAAGGGCAAAGTCCTGCCCCACGGAAGCCACGGGCACGTCAAAGCCGAAGACCTCGTCGCTGAGGCCGTCGGAATAGGTCACGGTGTCCACCGCAGGCTCCAGCCAAACCGCCCCGGACTTCTGGGCGTCCTCCGCCGTGCCCGGATAGAGATTGACGATTTTTTTCGATTGCAGGCTCACGTGCACGGTCTGCACGCCGCCGCTGACCGTCAGCGTTCCCTTGCCATTGCAGGCTTCATTGGCCCGGAACATACTGCTGTCCGTCACGAAATCCACGGTGTAGACTCCGTCCGGGAGCACCCGGGCAGGGCCGGCGGCGACGGTCTCTTCCGGTTCCGTCTCCGCTTCCGTGTCAATGGGTGCCGCAGTCTCCGTGGGCTGGGTCGTGGGTTCCGCTGTCTCTACCGTCGCGGCAGTCCCGCCGCAGCCTGCAAGAAGCAGGCAAACCAACAAAATAGAAATCAATTTTTTCATTTCAAATCCTTCCTCTCCCTGTAATACGAATCAAGCGTTGAAATGTTTGGAAAATGTGGGAAACGCACCCCGTTTGTCATTCCGACCGAGCAACGCGAGTGGAGGAATCTTCCACGTTACCTCTTGTGGGAACGTTAAAAAGAAGAACCAGCAGGAAAGATTCCTCCATTCCGCTGCGCTCCAGTCGGAATGACATACGTTTTTCTATTTTTTACGTCTTCAAACCTTGATTCGCATCTGTAGGACGGTTTGCCCTCAAACCGCCGTCAGCGCAGGCGGCGGGCTGAGGGCAGCCCGCCCTACCCTTCGTCCATTCAATATGCCATTGCCCGGAGGCGGGGATGCCACCTCCGGGATAAGGAAATCAGCCGATCACAGCTTTGGTGTGGGCAACGTACAGATCCTGAACCTCCGCAATGCTGCCGAGACCCGCGATCTGGGCAGTGACGCTTTCGAAGCCGCCGTCGGCCTCGAACATGCTCTTCCAGGAGTCCTCGTCCTCGCCAGCCATGTCGTTGTTGGCGTGGTCACCAGCAACCACCATCAGGGGCCGCAGAATGACGTTCTGATAGCCCGCGGCCTTCACGGCCTCGATGACCGCCTCGCAGGAAGTCTCCTCAGGCTCACCCTCCACGGTGCCGATGAACACGTTGTCATAGCCCAGCTTCTCCATCTGGGTCTGCATCTGGCTGTAGGTGACCTTTGCCACATGGGCAGTGCCGTGGCCCATCAGCACGAAGGCAGTGCCCGCCTCGGCGGCAGCGGCAGCATCGGCAAAGCCGGCATCCTCAGCGGCGGCAGCCACAACGGCCTTGGCAGCCACTTCCTTGTCCGCGTTGATGACGGTGGCATCAGAACCGACCTCGCCCAGCAGAGGCTCAGCGACGGTGATGGTCTCGATCTTGTCCTTATAGCCTTCCAGCGCCTCCATCATCTCATCGTACTCCGCGCCGTGCATCAGGTGGGTGGGCTGCACCACCAGCTCCTTGACGCCGTTGGCGACCGCACGCTCCAGAGCCTGGTCCATGTTGTCGATGGTCTCGCCGTCACGGGCCTGGACGTGGTTGATGATGATCTGGGCGGTAAAGGCCCGGCGGACAGACCAATCGGGGAAAGCAGCCTGAATGGCGTCTTCAATGCCCTTGATGTCTGCCACACGGCTGTCATTAAAGGAAGTACCGAAGCTGACGACCAGGATCTCCTTCTGCCCGATGTCGTCGGCATTCCGGGGATCGTCCAGGGAGGCATCACCGGTATCCCGGCCGAAATAGTCGGGATCGGCGTTCTCGCCCTCAACCAGTTCCTTCTGCCCGTCGGTCAAGGCGTCCCATGCGGCCTTGGCGGCGGCGCACTGGGCGTCGGTGTCATCGGTGCGCTGCTGGACATAGATAGCGTCGATCAGCTCCGCCACAGCGTCAGCGGCGGCCTGATCATCCACAACGGCTTCCGTGGTCTCCGGGACAGCCACGGGGGCGGCAGTCTCTGCCGCAGGGGCCGTGGTGGGAGCCGCGGCGGTACTGCCGCAGCCTGCCAGCATGACCATCGCCAGCACGGCGGCGATCCAGATACTTACTCTCTTGTTCATACGTGTTTCCTCCTTGTGTCTTCGCACAAAAATGATGTAACCAAACACGGACAGAGAAAAAAACACTTCGGGCACAAAAAGAAGGACCTTCCCGCAGAGGAAGGTCTGAAATGTTACGGCAACGCCCCCAACGGGCATTCTTCGGCACAGCCAACTCCTCGTGACCCGGGCATTTCGCCCTGTACCAATGACAGGCAGGTTTCCTGGCTTTCGGGTCATCACAGCGCCGCGCCTTCTCGCTTTCGCAATGGCATTTTGCGGCACCATTCTCCGGTTCACAGTGACGAGATCGTACAGGATTTGCACCTGTTTCCCTTTTACCCCCTGACACGCGGTCTGCGCGTCAGCGGCACCTGTCATTTTGCGTATTCAGTTCTTTGCTATTGTAGCACATTCAACGCAAAATGCAATCCTTTTTTTATCCTCTTTGGATCACGCCGCAGGCGATCTTCTCTCCCGCGTTTCCGGAGGGCTGGGTGTGAAAATCGTCCGGGTTCCTATGCAAGATCACCGTTTTTCCGATGATCTCCTCCACCCGGAAGCGCCCGGTCAGCACCTTCATGTAAGCTTTTCCGAAATCTCCCAGCAGCGGCGGCAGGTCTCCGGCGTGATTCGGGTGCTCCCGGCTGCCCGGGTTAAAATGCCCGCCGCTGTTGGGAAACCCCTCTCCGCGGCAGTTTCCGCCCTCGTGGATGTGAAAGGCGAAGAATCCGGTTTGCGTCCGGGGCAGGCCCCTCACCTCCGCCTCCACGAGGACCCCGTCACACCGCTGGAAGAATTTCACGGTGCCGCGTATGTTCGGGTAATCCCTGCCGCCCCGAAGTACCGCGACGGCTCTGGGATATCCAGTCTGTTTCATATTATCACCCCTGCCAGACTATGCGTCAGCAGGGGTTTTGGCTCTGCCCTTCGGCCTGCTTCTACCGCGCCGTTCCCAGCGCGGCTTCCTTTTTCCGCTTTCTGCAGCAAAGGAAATAGTAGCTCAGCTCAATGACGCAGCAGGTGGTCCAGCCCACGGGATAGCCGAAGCCCACCAGGAAAGGGGTGTTGGCAATGAACCGGGTCACCACGAACAGGTAGATCTGTCGGATGCCCACAAAGGACAGCAGCATGATGACCATAGGCCCCTTGGAATCCCCCATGCCCCGCAGGGCGCCGGCCAGCACATGGTTTACACAGTTAAAGAGCAAAAAGAAGCAGTTGGCCCGGATAAACAGCACGCCGAATTCGATGACCGCCTGGTCCGGGGAAAACAGCCCCACCGCCGGGGCGGCGAAGATACACAGGAACGCCACGATCACCGCCGTGACACCCACGGACATACTCACCGTGACCACCGTGCCTTTGTCTGCCCGGCGCCGGTCTCCCGCGCCGATATTCTGGCTGACGAAGGTGGTAGCCGCCATGGCCATGCTCTGCATGGGCAGCATGATGAACTGGTCCAGCTTGTTGTAGCAGCTCCAGCCCGCCATGCAGCTGGAACCAAAGTAGTTGACATAAGACTGGACGAACACGTTGGAAAAGGAGGTGATGATGGACTGGATCCCGGCGGGCATACCCACGGCGAAGATCCTGCCCAGGATGGCCCGGTCAATTTTCAGATCGTGCCATGTCAGACGGTAGATATCCCGGGAACGGGTCAGCAGGGTCAGGGTCAGGAAGGCGGAGATGAACTGAGAGATGATCGTGGCCAAGGCCACGCCCTCGATGCCCATGTGTAGCCCCAGCACGAACGTCAGATCCAGAATGATGTTCAGCACGCTGGTGAGGATCAGGAAGTACAGCGGGCGCATGGTGTCCCCCACCGCCCGGAGGATGCCGCTGCCCATATTGTACACCAGCAGGCCGGAAATGCCGCCGATGTAGATTTGAAGGTATACGGTCGCCTCCCCGAATACGTCCTCCGGGGTAGCCATGAAGCGCAGCATGGGCTTCACCGCCGCCACCCCCGCCACCGTGAACAGCAGGCTCAGCACAAAGGTCGCCGCCATGGTGGTCTCGATGGACTTATGAAGCCTGTCCATATCTCTGGCTCCAAAAAAGTGCGCAATGACCACCCCCGCGCCGGTGGAAAATCCGTTGAAAAAGAACACCATCATGTTGACGATCATGGTGGTAGAGCCTACCGCCGCCAGAGCCTCGGTGCCCACGAAATTGCCCACCACGATGGAGTCCACGGTGTTATAGAGCATCTGGAAGATATTTCCCAGCATCAGCGGCAGGGCGAACAGCGTCACCTGCCTGACAATAGAGCCTTCCGTCATGTCCCGGACGGTGGTTTTTCTCTGATTGGACGATGTAACTGTCATCATTTTCTGAATTCCTTCTCTTTCCTGTACTAACCATTTATTATAGAAAAACTTTCGCGTATTGTCAAAGGGGAAATCCTTATCCGAACAGCATAAATCCTTATCTGAACAGCATAATGCGGAAGAGATCCTCTCCGAATCCCTCCCGCTGATGATGCGTTACTCAATATTCTTCCACGTAGACGGCCATCGCCATGCAATCCGGGCCTACATGGGTCGCGATGCTGCAGGGCATGGTGACGTATCCCGCCTTCACGTCCGGGAAGGTCTCCCGGACCACCGCATTCCAGTGCTCCCTGTCCTCCTGCCTGCGCTGGGTCCCGCCCACTTCGATCCGAAGCTTATCGGCAGGCACATCCGCGAACCGGGTCGCGATGTCGTTCTGAACCGCTTCGATCATCTTCTTTTCGCTGGCCTTCAGGCCCCGGACCTTTGCGAAGGCCTCCACCTGATATCCCTGAATGGAGAGGATCGGCTTGATGTTCAGCAGGGTCCCCAGCAGAGCCTCCGAGGAGCTGAGCCGCCCGCCCCGCTGAAGATACTTGAGGTCCGCCACCGTCAGATAAATGCTGGCCCGAAACGCCGATTCTTCCAGATAGGCCTTGATCTCCTCCGGCGTATGCCCGGCCTGCGCCATGTGCTTCGCTTCCAGCACGGAGGCCCGCTGGGTCACGGAGATGCGGTGGTTGTCCACCACATACACCCGTCCGCCAAAGTCTTCCGCCAGCATGGCCGCGTTCTGACAGCTTCCGCTGAGACCGCTGGTCATGGGGATGTGCACGATGGCGTCATAGCCCTGACGGAAAACCGAATGCCACAGCTCCAGAAGATTGCCCGGCGCCGGCTGGGACGAGGAGACGCTCCGGTCGGCTTCCATCGCTTCAAACAGCTGCTCCGTGTGGATGTCCACGCCCTCCAGATGGGTTTCCGTGTCGATGATCACCGGCATGGGGAGCAGGAAAACCCCCAGCTGCTCCGCTTCCCGGGCGGTAATGCCGCTGTTGCTGTCTGTCGTAATCGCGATTTTCATAGTCTTGTCCTTTCTTTCGTCAACACAAGTCTCATTCCTTGTGTTGACAATCGCCGTGTCATGCATGTATAATCAAATGAAACAATTGTATCTCATTTATCCGATTGCCGCAACAAGGTTATCTGAGACAAAATCCCGTTTTTTATATCACATATCCAAGGAGTTCCCCATGAACAAGCGTCAGGAAGCAAATTTGCGGGTGAAAGCGCACATCACCGCGGCCCTGTTGAAGCTGCTGAACGAGAAAAGCATCTCCGACATCACCGTCTCGGAGATCATCGCCCAGGCCGGCGTGGCCCGGGCTTCCTTCTACCGGAACTATTCGTCGAAGGAAAGCGTCATTACCACCCTGATCACCGACGCGCTGGAGGATTTTCGGGCAGGGATCCAATACGACGGCGACAATTACTATACCTATGAGAATATCCGCAGGAGCTTCGAATATTTCAGCCGCTTTGACAAGCCGATCCTGGATCTGCACCGCTTCGGCTATGGGTCGCTGATCGTGGAGAAGCTGAACCAGTTTCACGAGGAGATCGCGGGGACCATGCCCCAGCGTTCCATTGAGCGCTACCGGCTGTATATGTACATCGGTTCCCTGTACAATACCGCCCTTGTATGGCTCCAGGGCGGAAAAGCGGAGAGCGTCGATGAGATATCCGATATGTTCTACCGCATCAGCCGGTTTCGCGCCGATTGCTGACGATCCGCCGCCCGTGAAAGGAACGACGGGGTATAACTGAGATTTATGGAAATCAGACGGAGGTGGTCATATGGAGAAACAGCGCGCTTATATCGCGATCGACCTGAAGTCCTTCTACGCCTCCGTGGAGTGCATCCAGCGGGAGCTGGACCCCATGACCACCAACCTTGTGGTGGCGGACAAAAGCAGGACGGAGAAAACCATCTGCCTTGCGGTGTCTCCGGCGCTGAAGCAGTACGGCATTCCCGGACGGGCGCGGCTGTTCGAGGTGGTTCAGAAGGTGGGGCAGGTCAACGCTCTGCGCAGGCAAAATGCTCCCGGCAGGGAGTTCACCGGCACCTCCTGGGATGCCGGGGAGCTGAAAAACCACCCGGAGCTGGCCATCGACTATGTGGTGGCCCCGCCCCGGATGGCTATGTATATGGAAACCAGCGCGGCGATCTATCAGGTGTACCTCAAATATGTGGCCCCGGAGGATATCCACGTCTATTCCATTGACGAGGTGTTCATCGACGCCACGGCCTACCTGCGCACCTACCGTTTAACGCCCCGGGAGTTCGCCATGAAGTTGATTTTGGAGGTTCTGGAACGGACGGGCATCACAGCCACGGCGGGCATCGGCACCAACCTGTACCTGAGCAAGGTGGCCATGGACATTGTGGCAAAGCACATCCCCGCCGACCGCAACGGTGTGCGCATCGCAGAGCTGGACGAGATGTCCTACCGCCGGGAGCTTTGGTCGCATCGGCCTCTGACAGACTTCTGGCGGGTGGGCAAGGGCTACGCCAAAAAGCTGGAAGCCCACGGGATGTTCACCATGGGAGATGTGGCCCGGCAGTCCGTCCAAAACGAGGAGGTACTGTATAAGCTCTTTGGTGTGAACGCGGAACTGCTCATTGACCACGCCTGGGGCTGGGAGCCATGCACCATCGCGGACATCAAGGCCTACAAGCCGGAATCCAACAGCCTTGGCTCCGGGCAGGTGCTCCACTGTGCCTACACGGCAGAGAAAGCAAGGCTCGTCATGCGGGAAATGGCAGATCAGCTGTCGCTGGATCTGGTGGACAAGGGGCTGGTGACGAACCAGATCGTGCTGAACGTGGGCTATGACATCGACAATCTCACCGACCCGGAACGAAGCCGCTCCTACAAGGGTGAGGTCACGGTAGACCGCTATGGGCGCAGAATTCCGAAACACGCCCACGGCACCGGCAATCTGGACAGGTACACATCTTCCACAAAAGAGATCCTTCGGGCAGCCACGGAGGTCTATGACCGGGTCGTGGACAGCAATCTTCTCATTCGGCGGCTGAATATCACCGCCTGTAACGTAGTTTCCGAGACTTCCGTCCCATCCCAGCCGCAGCAGCTGGATCTGTTCGCTGACTATGAAAGCGAAGCGCGGGACGAAGCCGCATTGGAGCGGGAACGGCGGCGTCAGCAGGCGGTGCTGTCCATCAAGAAGAAATACGGCAAAAACGCCATCCTCAAGGGCATGAATCTGGAGGAGGGCGCCACAGCGAAGGATAGAAATTCCCAGATCGGCGGGCATAAGGCTTGATGATCCGGCAAATTGAAATTCGAGGAGTGGCAATTATGAAGAAAATAAAAGATATTCTTTTTTCTGAAAATGGTATAAAAATTGTCAATGTGCTGTTTCTTCTGTCAATGTTTTTCTACAGAAGTGGATTGCTGTTCATTGCGTATATTGCATGGATTGCCTATCTTACATTTTGTATGAAGCACACTGATTCAAAGGGAAGTAAGATCATTTATTCTGTCTTCATTGGAATTGCAGCTATCATGGTCTGTTTGAATCTATACTTTTTGCTGCATGGATAACGATAATAACTTTCGGTGTGTAAGGCAACTGGAGGAACGGTATGGCAAATACAAATAATCACCCATACGATGACATCATTGGCCTTTCGCACCATGTCTCCCAAACCCGGCCGCGGATGTCCATGAGCGACCGGGCGGCCCAGTTCAGCCCCTTTGCGGCTCTCACAGGCTTCGATGCCGCCATACAGGAAACGGGGCGGCTCACCGAGCAGCGCATCGAACTGACCGAGGACAGCCGCGGGGAGCTTGACCGCAGGCAGTGGCTTTTGGCGGAGCATCTTTCTGAACACCCGGAGGTGTCCGTTACCTATTTCGTTCCCGACGAGCGGAAGTCCGGGGGTACCTATGTCACCGTCACCGGCAGGGTGCGGAAGGTCGATATCTGTCGGCGTCTTCTCATTCTAGAAGACGGAACGTCGATCCCGCTCGATGAGATCGCCGCTCTGGAAAGCGTAATGTTTCAGACACTGGACGAAAAGGAATGAAGTGGTACTCATGGCCTCTTTATGTCCCAAACGGTTACTGGGTGATTGCTTTTGGTATTTCAGATCAGCAATTTGCGGTGAACCACAAAGTCTCACAGTTCTGTCATGAGCAGGACAGCTTACTGCCCTTTTTCGTGGCAGACGGGACTTAAAATAGGAAACAGCGCATGACTTTTCTATCGTCATGCGCTGTCGTTTTGACAAGCTGTATCACCAATGATGCCGAACACAGGCTCTCCGCACCATGGCAACCGATCAAGATATCCGCGACAGGAGCACCGCCGGGGTCACGCCGGAAAAGCCGGGGATGGTCCGATCTGCCGACGGAAGTTTCTGCGCCGTGCCGATTCCCACGGCCTTCATGCCGCCCCGGTGGGCCGCTTCGATGCCAGCGGCGGAATCCTCGAAGACCACGCACTGCTCCGGGGACAGTGCCAGAGCCTGTGCCCCTTTCAAAAATACCTCCGGGTCGGGCTTTCCGCTGGTGATCTGGGTGCCGTCGATGACCGCGTCGAAAAATTCCAGAATGTCCAGCTTTTGCAGGAGAAACCCCGCGTTTTTGCTGACGCTTCCCAAGGCGATGCGGTATCCCTCCGCCCGGGCGGCGCGTAAGAATTCCGGCACGCCGGGCAGGAGCGCCGCTGGAGTCAGGCTGCCGATCAGCTCCCGGTAGCGGGCATTTTTCCGGGTACACAGCCGCTGCTTTTCGGATTCCGAAAGGGAACGGTTTCCCTTTGCCAGCAGCATTTCCAGACACTGTGCCCGGCTGATGCCCAGAAAGGCCTGGTGATCCTCCTGAGAGAAAGGAATGCCCAGCTCCTCCGCCAGCTCCTGCCAGGCCTGTGCGTGCAGGGGGTTGGTGTTCACCAGGACCCCGTCCAGGTCGAATAGCAGGCCCCGGATCACAGCAGCTTCAGAGTGCCGGAGGTGATGCGCCTGCCGCTTGAACGGTCAAAGAGCATCACATTGCTGCCGGTGATCTCCAGCGGCAGTTTACTGCCGATGGTGAACAGGGTGCTGCCGAAGACCACGCCGGTGAGCAGGTACTCCCCGATGCGGACCTTGACGGTGGACTCCATGCCGGTGGGCATGGCGCCGTAGATCTCGCACTCCACATTTCCGCCGCCTGTGATGGACAGAAATTCCGGACGGATGCCCAGCACCAGATCCTCCTCGGTCAGCACCGGCTCCTCGTGGATGCCGTCGTCCTCGTCGTTGACCCTGGCAATGTGGTAGCGGAAGGTCTCGTCCTTGTTGCTCTTTTCCACGTAGCCGCTCTCCCCTGCCCGGGCTTTCAGGGCCTGAGCCTGGGCTTCCAGTTCCTCGTCCCGCCGGCGGAACCACTGGGACAGCTGCATGGGCTTGTCGGGGGTGAAGACTGCCTTGCGGTCCCCCAGCAGCGTCATGTCGATGGTGAGGTCGGCATTCTGTCGGGCCTTGACCTCCACAAAGTTAATGGAGGGGTTGCCCACGAAGTCCGCCACGAACAGGTTGTCGGGGTGGTTGTAGACCTCTAGCGGGGCCGCGTACTGCTGCAGAACGCCGTTGTTGATGAGACAGATCTGGGTGGCCAGGGTCATGGCCTCCATCTGGTCGTGGGTGACGTAGACGAAGGTGGAGCCGGTCTCCACATGGAGCCGCTGCAATTCATAGCGCATTTCCAGACGGAGCTTGGCATCCAGATTAGAAAGCGGCTCGTCCATGAACAGCACGCTGGGCTCGGGGGCCAAAGTCCGGGCGATGGCAACACGCTGCTGCTGGCCGCCGGACAGCTCCGCGGGGTAGCGGTCCATGAACATACTGATCTTCACGATCCGGGATACCCGGCGCACAGACAGGTCGATCTCCTCCTTGGTCAGCTTGCGTACCGAGGTTTCCACCCTGCCGTCCTTCAGAAGCTCAAAGTTTTCGTTGAAGGGCTGGGCCTTCCGCGCAGACTCCACTTTTTCTTCCAAGGCTCTCACCTCAGCGGACACGTCCTTGCCCTGCTCCAAATGATAGCCAAAGAGCTTTTTGGCGGTGTACTGGGAGATGGTGTAGGTATCGATAAGCTTGATGATGGCCTTCTTTTCGTCCAGCTTGCCCTTCTTATCCCGGCATTCTTCCAAAGTTTTGACAACATCCTGGGGATTTTTCAGGATCTGGGCCAGCCGGGCGGCGTTTTTCGCCTCGAAGTTGATCTTGGGCATTTCCTCCTTGATGTTGGACAGACCAAAGGAAATGTTCTCGTAGACCGTCATGTTGGGCCACAGGGCGTAGTTCTGGAACAGGAAGCCCACCTTCCGCTTGTTGGCGGGGATATTGATGCCCAGCTCGCTGTCAAATACCACCGTGTCGCCGATGGTGATGCGGCCGCTGGTGGGGGTCTCCAGTCCCGCGATCATCCGCAGGGTGGTGGTCTTGCCGCAGCCGGAGGGGCCAAGCAGGGTCACGAACGCGTTGTTTTCAATGACCAGATCCAGGTCGTCCACACCATAGAATTTGCCCCAGCGCTTGGTGATATGCTCTAATCTGATTTCAGGCATGATTTAACCTCCGATTCCTTTATCCAGGCTTGCGCCGGTGACTTTGTTGACGATGGTGTTGCACACCAGAATGGTGATGATGAGGATCAGGTTGATGCCGCTGGAGAAGGCATACAGGCCCATTTCGTCGAAATAGTCCAGTGTGGTGGACAGGATGAAGCCCTGTACGCACAGCAGCATGAACAGGCTCAGCTCCCGCAGGCAGGTCATGAAGGGCAGAAGATAGCCGCTGATGATGGAGGATTTCTGAATGGGGATGATGATGCGGGTCATGCGTTTGATCCAGGGGATGTCCTGAATGATGGCGGCTTCCTCAATTTCCCCGGACAGCTGGAGCATGGAGTTCAGGGAGCTGCGGCTGGCGAAGGGGATATACTTGATGGTACCCACGATGATCAGCAGGGTGTAGGTATTGAAGAGGTTGATCTTCTCCGTGGAGAACAGGATGAAGAAGGCCGCGCCCACCGCAAGCGAGGGCATCAGGTATGGCAGGAAGGCCATGGAGTTGACATAATTCGCCCATTTACTTCGCCGGTTCTTGGACACCGCGTAGCCAACCAATGTGCCGATGGTGCCAGCCAGCAGCGCGCAGCACACGCTGACAAGGATGGTGCCCCGGAAGGCGTGCCAGATAGTCTCGTTGTGGAGGATGCCCTTCTGGCCGTACATACCGTTCTCGGTGACGTTCTCGCTGGTGACCCACCACTTGGTGGTCAGGTTGCTGGGGTCACCGGTGTACAGGAAGGAATAGTCGCCGGGGTTGGGCAGGAACGTCTCAAAGGCGAAGGAGACGATGGGGAAAATGCTGGTGAAGAAGGTCAGAATGACCAAAACCAGGGCGATAATGTACTTGCCGGCCTTGCCCAGATTGATCTTGGAGATCTGACCGGACTTGCCGGTGACGGTGGTGTAGTTCTTCCGGCTGGTCAGCGACAGCTGGTTCAGCAGCATGATGGCCACGCCGAAGATCATCATGATGATGGCGAGGATACTGGCTTCGCCGGTATACTTGGAGTTCATGGACACGTACTTGGTGGACAGGGTGCTCAGGCCCAGATAATGGGGCACGGGGTAGGAGCCCATGGCGCTGCCAAAGACCAGCAGGATGGTGGACAGGATGGCGGGCTTGACCATGGGCAGAGTGATGCGGGTCATGGTCTTCCACTTGGGGGTGTCCAGAATGGTGGCGGCTTCCTCCAGGTTCGCGTCCATGTTGCGGAAAATGCCGCCGATGAGGATGTAGGCAAAGGGGGCGTAGTGCAGGCCCAGCACCACCATGCTGGGGAACAGGCCCTTGCACCACCACATGGGCATCTCGATGCCGAAGAGGGCCGCCAGCAAGCCATTGGAGGTGCCGGTGACGGCGTTGGAGTTAAACAGGTTCTGCCACACCACGGCCAGGGTCCACTGGGGCATGATGTAGGGGAAAATAAAGATGGAACTGATGTACTTGCGCCAGGCCATGTTGGTGCGGGTGACGAGGAAGGCCACAATGCCGCCGAACAGGATGGACACGACGCAGGTGCCCACTGCCAGCAGGAGGGTATTCAGCAGCGGCGTCCACAGGTTGGTTTTCGCCATGCGGCTGGTAAAGAGGTCAATGTAGTTGACGAAGGTGTAGCCGGACACCTGCCCGGTCAGGTGGGCGTCGATGGTGCCGGGGTGGATCTTCAGGGTGTCCTGAACGATGGCCACGATGGGGGCGATGGTGGTGATGGTAAAGACAATGCCCATCAGCAGCAGGATCACGTTATAGGGCTTGGAAAAGTAGGTTTTGGTCTTGTTCAGCCCGATGGTGAGGCGGCTGGCGGGGCGTTTGGCCGTGGTTTTCATGGAACCTCCTTCCGGAAAGGGAAGCGCCCCTGGATCGCTTGTTGGGCAGATCCAGAGGCGCTGTCTGCGTTAATCGTCTGAACTCACTCTGGAATTTAGCCCGCGCTGTACTTGGTCAGCATTTCGATCCAGCTGCCCACAGTAAAGGCAACGGAGGCACAGTACTCGGGATCTTCCAGAACCAGCTTGCCGTCGGTGGTCCACCAGTTGTAGCCCCGGTCATTCTTGGCCTCATAGACGCTGACGCCGTCCACGTAGCCGCCGGTCTGATGGTGATGGGTGTTCTCCGTGGCCTCAGCAACCACAGGGTTGGAGGAGTAGCCGCCCATATCCTTGCCCCAAGCGGAGAAGCCATCCTCGGTGCAGGTCATGTAGGCGATGAAGGCGCAGGCGGTCCAGGGCAGGGGGCTGTTGTCAGTGACGAACAGGTAGTGGCAGTAGCCGTAGCCGCCGATGCCCTGATAGCCGTCGGTGTAAGCGGCGACGTTGACGTTGTTCACGGAGACGGAGTTGGATTCCTCAACGGAGCGGAGCTTGGAGTAGACCAGCAGGCCAAACTGATCGGTAGCACTCTTGTCGACCAGGGTGTTGCAGATGGGGCCGTCGTCGGTCTGGGCGTTGTAGCTCTCCACCCACAGCTTGATCCATGCCAGAGCGTAGGCGCCGTCGGGGCCAAGGCCCAGGTCAGCGGCCTCGGATTCCATGGCCTTGATGGTGGGCTGGAAGTAGGCCTGCTCCTCGGCGGGCAGGGCGTTGTAGGCTTCCTTCAGCCATGCGGCGTAGGTATCCTCGGTGAGCATATACAGGAAGTTCTTGCCCACGATCTCGGAGTCGATGTCCATGTACAGGCCGTGCTCGCCCTCAGCCACAAAGTCCCAGCAGTTGTCATAGGTCTTGCTGCCGGTGTTGTTGTACATGAAGACCTTGTTCAGGGTCTGCAGGGCCAGGAAGCCGTCGTAGTCTTCGGCAGTGGTGCCATTGGCTTCGGCCCAGTCCTTGGGGATGAAGGTGTCCAGAATGCCGGTCTGGACCATCTTGCTCTCGATCTGGTTGCCGTCCTGGATCAGGGTCATGGCAAAGGTGCCGGTGTCCTTTAGGGAGTCAGCGGTGAGCTGGTCGAAGATCTTGTTGTTCTTGGGCTGCTGCCACTCGAACTCCATGTTGTAGCTGGGGTCGATGGTCTGTAAGTAGGCAATGAACAGGGGCAGGGCGCTCTTGCCGCGGCTGGAGTTGCCCACGCCGTAGAACATCTTGCCGTTGGATTCCTCGATGGCCTTCTTTGCCAGCTCCTCGAGGGTCATGGTCTGAGCTTCCTTGATGATCTTCTGGGTCTCCGTCAGGTTCTCCTCCACGGGGGCTTCCGTAGCGGCGGGAGCCGCATCACCGGAGGCGGCAGGCGCGGCGGGGGCGGCTTCGGCAGCCGCGGGGGCCTTCTGGCCGCAGGCCGCAAGGCCCAGCGCCATACACAGGACCAGAAGCATCGCAACAATACGTTTCATTTCAGTTCCTCCTCAAAATTTTGTGGGCGGCAGGTCTTGTTCCCTGCCTGTGCTTATAGTTTACTGGCAAATCCACCAAAAAGAAACGGGTCAAAACTGATATTTTTTGCATATTTCTGATATCGTTGTAAAATATGATGAAATCAGAACAGATATGTGCTATTATTTAGTCAATTCATTCAACGCATTATGGAGAGACACAGTATGAGAAAGCATATTCTGATTCTGGCAATGCTTCTGCCCCTGCTGGCAGGCTGCGGCGCTGAGCAGACGGAACCGCTCCCCTGCACCCCGGAGGAAAGCCAGCGGCTGGTGGTCTACACCTCCCACAAGGAGGAGGTCTATACGCCCATTATCCGGGAATTTGAGGAGCGCACCGGCATCTGGGTGGATGTAGTCAGCGGCGGCACCAACGAGCTGCTCCAGCGCATCCAGCAGGAAGCGGATGCGCCAAAGGCGGACGTGATGTTCGGCGGCGGCGTGGAAAGTCTGGAATCCTACCGGGACTGCTTCACCCCCTATATCTGCCGGGAGGCAGGCAGCATTTCGGAGCAGTTTCAGGTGGAATCCGGCTGCTGGACTCCCTTCTCCGCCCTGCCGGTGGTTCTGGTCTATAATACAAAATTGGTGACGGCGGGATCTGTCACAAGCTGGAACGATCTGGAATCCCCGGCCTTTCGAGGGAAGATCGCCTTCGCTGACCCCCAGGTCTCCGGCTCCTCCTATACGGCGCTGGTGACCCGGATGCTGGCCGGCGGCGGGTCGGAGGACCACCTGTCCCGGCTGTGCGCCGCTCTGGACGGAAAGCAGCTGGACAGCTCCGGCGCGGTTCTGTCCGCCGTGGACGACGGCACCTTCCTTGTGGGCATCACGCTGGAAGAGACTGCCCTGCAGCACATCGCCGCCGGGGAGGACATCGCCCTGGTCTACCCTGCCGACGGCACCTCCTGCGTGCCCGATGGCAGCGCTCTGGTGAAGGGCGCGCCCCATGCGGAAAACGCCAAACTGTTTCTGGACTTCACCGTCAGCGCCGATGTGCAGGCTCTGGTGGGAGAGCGGTTCTGCCGCCGGGCAGTCCGGGCGGACATTCCGGCGGATCCTGCCCTGCCGGCCCTGGACACATTGAATCTCGTGGCCTATGATGTGGAATGGGCCAGCAAAAACCGGGACCGGCTGCTGTCTGACTGGTCCTTCCTTCTGGGGGAGGTGCCGTCATGACCCGGCCTCAGAGCCATTCCTTCCGCGGCAGGCTGCTGGTTTCCTTCCTGATCGCGTCCTTGGTCCCTATGATCATCTGCTCCGTCATGCTCTCCCAGATCTCCCGGATCCAGATGAAAAAGCAGATGGAGACTGACGCCCAGACCCAAATGGCCCACCTGCTGACCGCGCTGGACCGGGTCAGCGACACCCTGCCCAGTGTCACCCGGGCGCTGGAGGAGAGCCGGCTGCTGCCCCGGGCCTTCACCAGCCGGGAGGACACCCAGGTCAACACCGCCCTGTTTCTCGCCACCGAGGGCAGCCGGGATCTGGCGGATTATTCCCTGTACGATCTGAAGGGCCGGCTGTGCTATTCCACCGGCAGCGTCACAGCCGGAAGCTCCCTGCCCATCCGGTGGGGGATCCTGTTCGCGGCCTCCAATTCCGGCGGAAAGCCGGTCTACACGGCAGCCGGAGACAGCGGCAGCGCCCCGCTGTTTCAGGGCGCCGCTGTGCTGAAAAATCCCCAGGGAGAGCCCCTGGGCTATCTGGTGATGGAGCTTTCCGCCCAGCATTTCCAGAAGCTGCTGGCCGGAAAGTACGGCAGTGCCAACGAGGTGCTGATCCTCAGCCGGTACTGGCACCCGGTCTACGCCAGCCAGAGCAGCCTGGACGCCGAACTGGCTGCCACCCTGCGCGCCCAGCTGCTGGCCGACGGCTGCCCCGGCGCCCAGACGGAGGAATTCCGCTACCAGATACAGGAGCACCAGCCCACGGGCCTGTTCCTTGTCCTGCGCCAGCCCCAGATGTTCACCAAGAGCACCATGAAGCTGCTCCACATGGCAACCTTCTTCTGCGTTCTGGTCGGCATTTTTATCTGCGCTGCCCTTTGCCTGCCCCTGAGCCGGCGGGTCTCCCAGCCCATCGGGCGGCTGCTCAGCGCCTTTAACCGTCTGGAACAGGACGATCTGGATGTCCACGTCTCCCGGGACGGGGAGGATGAGCTGGGCCAGCTGGCGGAGGGCTTCAACCACATGGTCTCCGCCCTGCGTGCCAACCGGCAGGAGCTGGTGGAGAACCAGCGGGAGCTGAATCAGGCCCAGATCCGAATGCTTCAGGCCCAGCTGAATCCCCACTTCCTGTGCAACACCCTGGACACCATGAAGTGGATCAGCAAGATCAATCACGTACCTCAGGTGGCGCTGATGTCCACGAATCTTGCGGATATTCTGCGGTTCTGTATCTCTGCCGAAGAATTTGTGCCCCTGAGCCGGGAGGTGGAGGTGCTGGACCGGTATGTGGAGATACAAAAGATCCGGCTTTCCGACCAGTTTTCCTTTGTGGTCAGCCTGCCGCGGGAGCTGGAAACCTGCATGGTCCCCAAAATGATCTTACAGCCCATTGTGGAAAACGCCATCCTCCACGGCCTGGAGGGCGTGCCGGACAGCGTCATCCGGGTGGACGCGGCGCAGGACGGTGAAGACCTGCTGATCACCGTCACAGACAACGGCCACGGCCTGCCGCCGGAGATGATCGGTCACCCCTACAAACGGGGATCCGCGCCCACAGGGCATCATCTGGGCCTGTACAACGTGGATACCATTCTCAAAAAACATTATGGGGAAGCCTACGGCCTGTATCTGGACGACAATCCTGCCGGCAGCGGCGCCAGAGTCCGGGCACGGCTGCCCCTGCAGCGAAAGGAGGAAGAAGAATGCTGAGAGTACTGATCGTGGAGGACGAGGAGCTGATCCGCAAGGGCATCGTACTGACGGTGGACTGGGCGGCGCTGGACTGCGTGGTGGTGGGCGAAGCCGCCAATGGCGCCGAGGGGCTGGAACAGGTGGCCAAATGCGACCCGGATCTCATCATCACCGACCTGAAAATGCCCCAGATGGACGGCATCGAAATGCTGGAACGCCTGCGCCAGTCGGGGAAAAAGACCTTCGTGATTATCCTCACCGCCTACGACAGCTTTTCCTATGCCCAGACCGCCCTGCGGCTGGAAGCGGTGGACTATCTGCTCAAGCCCTTCCACGACGGCGATCTGGAAAAGGCCGTGCAGCGGGTGCAGGCCAGGCTGGCCCCGAAGCAGGCGGTCCTGCCGGAGCCGAAAATGGGCAGTACCAACCGCTACGTTTCCGAAGCCATCGGGTACATCAAGCAGCACTATCAGGAGCCGGATATCAGCGTCAGCTCCGTGGCCCAGAGCCTGAACATCAGCGAAGGCCACCTGAGCCATACCTTCAAGAAGGAAACCGGCAGCACCATCCTCAGCTATCTGACCCGTTACCGCATCCACAAGGCCATGGAGCTTCTGCAGGACTGCCGGGTGAAGGTCTACGAGGTAGCGGAACAGGTGGGCTACCGGGACATCGGCTATTTTTCCAACACCTTCAAGAGGATCACCGGGCAGACGCCCTCGGAATATCAGGAACGTCAATGTTAAAAAAAGGTGGAACGCAATGTATTGTATATTGGTTGCCGGTATGCCCGCCAGCGGCAAGAGCACCATCGCGGGCATTTTGTCGAAATCTATGAACATTCCCGTGCTGTCCAAGGATTCCATCAAGGAAGTCCTGTTTGACGATCTGGGCTTTCACAGCCGGGCAGAAAAGGTCCAGCTGGGCGTGGCGGCTATGCACATTCTGTACTATGCCGCGGCCCAGCTGATGAAAGCGGAAAAGCCCTTTATTCTGGAAAACAATTTCGAGGATTCCTCCGTCCAGGGGATCATGGAACTGCTGGAAGCCCATCACTATACCTCGGTCACGGTACGGCTGACAGGCGACCCCGCGGTGATCTACCAGCGCTTTGCCGCCCGGGATCTGTCCGACACCCGGCACCGGGGTCATGTGGTCAACGACTGCTACCCGGAGCCGCCGGGAGCGGTCCGGGAAAACCCCACACGCAAAACCTATGAACAGTTTTTGGATGATATCGAGACCCGGGGCTATACCCGCTTCCATGCCAACGGCCCGGTGGTCGAGGTGGACGTGACCGACCTGCAAGCGCTGGATCCGGCGCATCTGATAGATTCCCTCATGGCACTGCTCTGACAGATCCGCAAAGAACAGTTTTGGAAAGAAGCACGCATCACCGCAGTGTCAATGGGCATACGCTGTCAGATTTACAGATAACTGTAGGTGTTACAATGATGTGTGACAGATAGGGCAGAATTTCTGACGTACTACGCAGTATCTGCATATGACATTCTAGTCCCCGGCCATTTCCAACAGTATCTCGCACAGCTTATCACCGAACTCATGGGCTTCTTGCAGTTTAAGCAGCGGCCCGCTTCGCTTACGATGTGTAGTTCCATAGAAATACCTCCTCAAATTTGTAGAAAGGGAGGGGAGCGCAATGGCTCCCCTCCCTCCTAAGAAAGAGGTTCCCGCGCTGTATAGTTGGCAGATACAGCGGTGAACAGAAACGATCAAAAATCAGTGATTACGGTAGTAGTTGATCAGACAGCCGTCGGCGATGATCTGGCGTTCGGCTTCCGTCAGTGCGCCGGTGGAAACCGCGAACTTGGTCACGGTGCCATCGGGCTTCACGGCGTAGGCATCAAAGGAAGCGTCATTTGCCAGAACGTGGGCGCGGACGTTGGGAACAAAGATGTAGTCACCCAGCTCGAAGACTTCGGAATTTTCCACCAGGAAGGGGGTCATGCCCCAGTTGATGCAGTTGGAGCGGTAGCGCTTGGTAGCGTAGGCCTTGGCAAAGTTAGCGCTTGCGCCCATAACTCTCTGGCAGGAAGCGGCCTGCTCCCGGGCAGAGCCGTCGCCGGGCATATTGGCAAAGATGGTGGAGCCGATGTCGGTGCCCTCAGGATCAACCGTCAAACCGGCCTTGGTGAGGGCGGCGTACACAGCCTTGACTTCCTCGGTCAGGCCCTTGCCAGCCTGACGGTCACGCTCCATCTGGCGCATAACCTTGGAGCGGCTGACATACTGGGGGTCCCGGCGGGACAGGGCGAACTCGCTGAGACGCTCGGGGTTAGAGCGGTAGGAGGAGGTCTCACCGGAGGGGATCAGCTCGTCGGTGGTGGTGACGGGGTCGGTGATATAGGAACAGACCTTCACCAGCAAATCGTCAGTCAGGGCAGGCATTTCGGGCCAATCCTTGATGTTGGGTCCGAACTTCAGATCGGTATCGGGTTCGGGCTTTGTCCAGCCGTTGTAGACACGCTTCTCATAAATTTCCCCGGCAAAGCGGTACTCGGGGTTTGTGTACTCCACATCCAGATCGGTAGCGGCAGTCAGCTTACCTCCATTGGCAGCGGTAGCGGCGATGGAACGGGCGTCCATCAGGGCGACCGCGCTCATCTGGCCCTCGCCGGGCTTGGAGCCTTCGCGGTTGGGGAAATTCCGGGTGGTATGCCGGATGGAGAATTCGCCGTTGGCGGGGGTGTCGCCCGCGCCGAAACAGGGGCCGCAGAAGCATTCTCTCAGAATGGCACCGGCGGAAATCAGGTCGTGGGCGCAGCCGTTACGCATCAGTTCTGCCAGAGCGGGCATGGAACCGGGGTAGATGCTTAAGCTGAAGGCACCGTTGCCGCAGCTTCTGCCCCGCAGGATGTCGGCAGCAGCGCAGATGTTGTCGAAGGTGCCGCCGGCACAGCCGGCGATTTCGCCCTGCTCCACCCAGATAGCGCCGTCCCGGAGCTTGGACACGATGTCCATCTTGGCACCCTTGATCTGCTTGTTGGCTTCCGTCTGAATCAGGTGCAGAATGTCGGCGGCGTTCTCCTGCAGCTCATGAATGGTGTAGGTGTTGCTGGGGTGCATGGGCATGGCGATGGTGCACTCCACGGTGGACAGGTCAACATAGACGCAGCCGTCATAGTAGGCAACATCAGCGGGCTTCATTTCCTTGTAGGCTTCAGGTCTGCCGTGGATGGTAAAGTAGTTCTTAGTCTTCTCGTCAGTTACCCAGATGGAGGACCAGCAGGTGGTCTCGGTGGTCATAACGTCAATAGCGTTTCGGTACTCGATGGGCAGGTTGGCAATGCCTGGGCCTACAAACTCCATGACCTTGTTCTTAACGTAGCCGTTCTTGTAGACAGCGCCACAAATGGACAGGGCCACGTCGTGGGGGCCGACACCGGGCTTGGGGCTGCCGGTCAGGTAGATGGCGATGACGCCGGGGCGGGCGAAGTCGTAGGTACGGCCCACCAGCTGCTTTGCCAGCTCGCCGCCGCCCTCGCCCACGGCCATGGTGCCCAGAGCGCCGTAACGGGTGTGAGAGTCTGAACCCAAAATCATCCGTCCGCAGCCGGACATGGCTTCCCGGTTGTAGGAGTGAATGTTCGCCATGTTGGTGGGAACGTAGATGCCGCCGTACTTATGGGCAGCGGACAGGGCGAACTTGTGGTCGTCCTCGTTGATGGTGCCACCCACGGCGCACAGGGAGTTGTGGCAGTTGGTCAGCACATAAGGCAGGGGGAACTCGGTCATGCCGGAAGCCCGGGCGGTCTGGATGATGCCCACATAGGTAATGTCATGGGAGGTCATGGAGTCGAATTTCAGTTTCAGATTGTCCATGTCCTCCACAGTGTTGTGGGCTTTCAAAATGCCGTAGGCCATGGTGTTTTTGACGGCTTCCGCCTGAGAAACGGTCTTGCCGGTTTTGGCAGCGACCTCGGCAGGATTGGTGACGATTTCCGTTCCGTTTACCAGATAAACACCAGATTCATACAGTTTGATCATATCAATTTACCCCTTTCAGAATTGTTTGTTTTACAGGACAAAGGAGACAATCAGGTTATACACGGCACAGATACCCACGCTGATGGGCACTGCCACGAACAACAGACGGTTGAACAGGGTGTTGCGCTCTTCCTCCTGATTGCAGGAACCAAGAATCAGGGAACCGCCGGAGGAGAAGGGGCTGATGGCGGAGCTTTGTGCGCCCAGCACGGTGCAGGCAAACAGGGCGATGGGGCTGATGCCGGTGGAAACAGCCAGCGCGGGAATCAGTGGGAACAGGGCAGGACACACAACACCGGTGGTGGAGCTGAAGAAGCTCATCAGCGCGCCCACAAAGCTGAAGGCCAGGGGAATCAGGAATACAGGAACATTGGAGCCGATCCATGCACTGAGCATATCGATGGTACCGGCGGCTACGGCAACGGCGATCAGCATACCGGCACCGGCGATCATCAGAATGGTGTTCCAGGGTACTTTCGCAATGATTTCCTTCTGGGGAGCCAGATTCATCAGCAGGGCGATGACAGCAAATACCATGGCGACCAGACCAACGTCGATCTTACCGGCAATCATGGCGATGAAGGCATTGCCGGGAATCAACAGCTTCAGCACGGGGAAGATCAGAACCACTGCCATCATGGCAAGAATCAGAGTCAGGGTTTGCTTCTGCTTTTTGTCATAGACCTCGGGCTTTTCAAACTTTACGCCCTTGCCGATGTTTCGATTGGTCTTGAAGCCGAAGCGGAATATGGTAATGATAATCAGGGAGGACAAGATAGCCAGGGCGAACATGGTCAGCGTGGAGGTGAAGGAATCAATGGCAGTCAGCTCGGGAGCGGCTTCATAGGCGGTGTCCATCAGGCCCCGGAACACCACGCCCAGAGCGGCGGTGGGGAAATTGCCGCCAGCCAGCGCGCCGCAGTTGATGGCAACAGCGCCGGTGAGCTTGTCCATCCGGGCCTCCTCGCAGATCAGCAGGGTGATGGGTGCCAGGAACGCCAGAACGGTGAAGTAGGCAGCACCCATGACGGACAGGATGACTGCTACAAAGAACAGTGCGTAAGGAAGCAGTCCCGGGAACTTCCGGCAGGCGTAGAGCAGGCTGCGGGAAATCTTTTCCAGAGTTCCGTTGGCGGCTGCCACATTGTAGAACAGGGATACCGCCAGAATCACGAACATGGTATTAGTGGGCCAGTAGGCAATCAGTGCCTTGGGCTTCAGCCCCATGACAAAGCAGCCGATGAAGTAGGCAAATACGATGCAGAAAAAGCCGGTGTTGATCTTCGTCTTGTAGCCGAGGAAAACTGCCAGTGCGATGGCAGCGATGATGCAGATACTCAAGATGGCGCCTTCCATTTCTGTTACCTCCTGTTTTTTACGCCTCGATTCCCAGCAGCCAGCAGGGCAGATCGTGGCTCATGTAGCGGATTTGCTCTTCGGGGATGCCGTGATCTGCCATGTACTGCAGATACTCTTCGTAGGCCAGCTCCCAGTGGGGGTTTTCCACCTGACCGCCGTCGGTGCTGATGAGGACGTTCTTGTAACCGATTTTCTGAATGACCTCCAGATTGCCGGGCAGGTTGCTCAGGTAGCCGTTTCCCGCGCCCACGCCCTTGTTCTGGGCATAGCAGCGTTCCAGAATCACGTCGTATTCTTTGACAATCCGCTCCTGCTCCTCCAGGGACATATTCACGATCCACCACTCAGGATGGGTGACGACGATCTTCTTTACGCCCATCTCCCGGGCGGCTTTGGTGACGGCGAAGATTTCGGAGACGGAGATGTGTCCAGTTCCTAGAACGGCGTCATACTGCTTCACCAGCTCAAGCACCCTTTTCAGCTCCGGCACGATTTCCCCGTCCCGAACCACATCTACACAGCCGTCAGTGGGTTTGCCCAGCTTTTCCAGATGGTTCCGGGCAGAAGCGGTGGGCAGCCAAACCACCTTAGCGCCCAGCTTCAAGGCATTCTCTACAGCCACAGGGTTGATGCCTCCGATACAGCTATTCAGGGTCACAGAGCCGAACATGGTAAAATCATTCTTTCCGTTGACCCGCTCGTTGTATCGGTTTGTCAGATAGGCGCGGTTGGCAGTGTAACCCAGGTGGGTCTTAATGACGATGGCTCTGGCTCCCACCCGCACGGCGGCATCGCAAAGCTCAAAGTCATCGTAAGCCCGGAGCCTCAGGTCGGGGTTTGTGTGGACGTGCATATCAATCACGCCCTTCATGGATACTTTTCCCATAAAGTTCCTCCTTGTTGAAATTTTTCCGTTGGAAAACACAGAAGCTCTTGTTTTCCTGTCACAAGGATTATATAATGATATTTGCAAACAGGCAATCATCAATCCGTTATACGAGATATCGGATAATCCGATATAATAGCGCATAATAGACAAATGCACACCTTGATTCTGTACAACATGAACAGAGATCGAATCTGGAGGAAAAATGGAATTAAAAGAATTGGAATACATCGTGGCTGTGGCTGAAGAAGGCAGCATCAGCCGAGCAGCGGAAAGGCTGTACCTGGCGCAGTCCAGCTTAAGCCAGTACTTGTCCCGGTATGAAGCAGAACTGGGGGTTAAGTTGTTTCGCCGAACTGCCGGCGGCGTACGAACCACAGCGGCGGGAGATTTATTTCTGCGCAATGCCCGACAAATGCTGCTGCAATACCATCAGGTTCGGAAACAGCTTACCGATCTGGATGCCCCAATGGAGGGTAAAATCCATTTCGGTATCAGTACCTACCGGGGCAGTTACCTATTCCCCAAGGCTATGCATCTGTTTCGAAAAGAGGCACCCACGGTGGATGTGGTGTTGCATGAGCACGATAGCGTCGTACTTCAGCGTAAGATTGCTGCTGGTGAATTGGATTTGGCACTGGTCGCCTACCGGGAGGATCAATGGGAGCAGCAGGGGAAGCTGCTTATGAAGGATGAGGTTCTGCTGGTAGCGAACCGGGAGCACCCGGTGATGGAATATGTTCGTGAGGGTAACGGCGGTCCGGATCGTCCGTGGGTGGAACTGTCAGAGATTTCACATATGGATTTTCTCCTGTCCAGTCGTTCTGCCATGCTGGGCAATATCGCCCAGCAGATGTTTGCGGATTTGGGCGTGGAGCCTCATTATGTCTGCGGAACGCAGACGGCCGCTATGTCTGCCGCGCTGGCACGCCGGGGCCTGGGCATCGCCTTTACCTACCGTTCCTGCATTGAGGAAAGCCGGGATGTTATCTACCTGAGCATCGGGAAAAGAAGGTGTTATGTAAATCTAGCGCTGATTTACCCACAGGAAGGCTATCGAAGCCGTGCTATCCGGGCCTTTGAAAGCGCAATGTGCCGGGTGCTGGCAACCGAGGTGTTTTAATACAAAAAAGGTGGGAGGAACCACGAAAATGCAGTTCCTCCCACAAAATTATTCTGCAATCCCCAGCAGAAAGCTGAAAGTCATCGTAGGCCCGGAGTCTCAGGTCGGGATTTGTGTGGACGTGCATATCAATCACGCCCTTCATGGACATGCCCGTCATCAGAAACACCCCATTTGTCAGATAGTGTTCCAAACTATCTGACAAATGGGGTGCATTTATGATTCATGCCGTAATCAAATAGCGCGTTAAGTATAAATCAGTTCATTTTGTATGATTGCCTCTACTCTGGCGCGGATGTTGTTCATGTGCCGAACCCATGTCATCGGGTCAGTAGCTTTCAATTTCTCTGTCACACCCTCGGCAATTTTCATCTGATTGATCATCTGCTCCTGCCTGTCCTGTGCCTGCTCATTCAGATCAGCAAGGTATGTCCACAGCTTGCCGGACAGGAGCAGGCAGTTGTACTGAATCGGTTTACGCTCCCTCAGATAGTCTCGGTGCATCCGCCCCCACTTGCCGATGGGGCGTGTTTCTTGGGGCAAGTCCAAGTTCGGGATGTAGTAGTCTCCCACACGAATGTACGGAATTTCCATTGCAATCCCTCCCTAGAACGCATCATCGAGCTGCGCAACGGCATCGTGATCGATGTTTTCAAACAGGTGAATATAGGTATCCAGCGTAATCTGGATATTGGCGTGACCCAGCAGCTTGGAAATGGTTTTGATGTCTACTTTCTTCGCAAAAAGGGTGCTGGCAAACGTGTGCCGCAGGGAATGCACCCCTGTCTTTTCAATGCCAATGTTTTTGAGCATATAGTAGAAGGTTCTTTCCAGTCTCTCCGGCGGGACAAGATTCTGCTTACTATCACAGATAATGTAGGGACAATCCGGATACTTTGCACAAAGTCGTTCCAGCGCCTCTGTAGCCTTCTTGTTCAGGGGGATCACCCTGTCGCTGGAATATGTCTTAGTGCTGTTATAGACAGCTCCTTTCCTCCAGCGCGATCACCATTGGAATCCCGTTTCAAAACCGACTGCACATTTCTGCGGATATGCAACGTCTTCTTCTCTCTGTCCCAATCCTGCTTTTCCAGCCCGATAGCCTCCCCCATCCGAATGCCGGTATTCAGCATCAGAATATAGGCGTCCGCATACACATATACCGGTTTTCCGTTACTGTAGGTTCTGCCAGCCTCCTCAATAATACGCAGGCACTCCTGCCGGTTAAAGAATCGGATCTCCTTCTGCGGGAACTGGCGTTTATCAGGCATCTTCACCAGCAGGATCGGATTCTTCACAATATCCTCTTTCATCACTGCATGGTCCAATACCTGCCGCATACAGTCATAAGCCTTTTTCACCGTGGAGTAAGAATACCCCTGTTTTTCCTTCATATCCGAAATCATAAGCTGGATATCGTCTGCTGTCAGCTTCTGTAGCTGTATCATCCCCAAAGCCGGGATAATGTGATTTCTGACGGTCTTTTCGATAGCGTCGTAGCTGCTGTCCTTAATACTTCCCTTCTTGTACAGCTTCAGCCAGTTCAGAATGTATTCCTCTACGGACACCTTTGTGCTGTCCGTTTTGCAGCCGCCCTGGTTAAATTCTTTGATCTTGCGCTTAACCTCTGCCTGATTCTTGCCTGAGAAGCATTTATATTTGGGCTTCCCTTCTGCGTTTCTGCCCATGTAGATTCTTCCCACCCAACCGCCGTTGGGTCTTTGGTAAATCGTACCGGTTCCATTGTCTCGTCTTGCCATACGCATGTCCTCCGATGAAATGATTATCAGCGAGCGCGTTTTTGATAATCATGTGTTAACAATAAAGTTACCACAGCGTGTTAGAAAGTAACACGAACTATCAAGTTTACGAACATTTGTTCGATACCTTGAGACTATTGTAGTATACAGCAAAGCGAAAGTAAAGAACAAAATAGTTCTGGGATTTCCGTAATTCTGAGGCAAAGCTTTCAATATTGAACACAAAAAATCGGTATTCCATTTCTGGAATACCGATCAATTTGGAGGTACCGGCCAGATTTGAACTGGCGAATGAGAGTTTTGCAGACTCTTGCCTTACCACTTGGCCACGGTACCGTATGAAATAAGGAACGCAGGCGCGTTCCTTATCTTTTTGGAGCGGGTGACGAGGCTCGAACTCGCTACCTCCACCTTGGCAAGGTGGCGCTCTACCAGATGAGCTACACCCGCATCTGGTGCC
>JAUNSH010000035.1 GCA_030539285.1 Eubacteriales bacterium | reverse complement strand
GCGAAATTACCAATGTTGAGGCTGTGCAGGAGGAGAACTTTGCCGAGCTTCTCGAGCAGTCCATCAAGACTTTAAATACAGGAGATAAGGTCGTTGGCACCGTTACCGGTATCGGTAACACCGAGGTTCAGGTGGATCTGGGCACCAAGCACGCCGGCTACATCCCTTATGACGAAGTCAGCACCGATCCCTCTGTGAAGCCCGAGGACATTCTGAAGGTCGGCGACGAGATCGAAGTGTTCGTTGTCCGCGTCAACGATCAGGAGGGCACTGTGCAGCTGTCCAAGAAGAAGCTGGACGGTCTGAAGGTCTGGGACGACATGGCAGCCTGGGTGGAGGATAAGACCACCGTGGAAGGCACCATCACCGAGGAGAACAAGGGCGGATTGGTTGCCAATGTGAAGGGCATCCGTGTCTTCATTCCCGCTTCCCAGTCCGGCATCGCCAAGGGCGGCGACATGGCCGGCATGGTGGGCAAGACCGTGCAGATGAAGATCACCGAGGTCAACCGTGCCCGCCGCCGTGTCATCGGCTCTATCCGTGCCGTTACCTCCGAGGCCCGCAAGGCTGCCCAGGAGAAGATCTGGTCCGAGATCGAGGTCGGCAAGAAGTACCACGGCGTTGTGAAGTCCCTGACTTCCTACGGCGCTTTCGTGGATATCGGCGGTGTGGATGGCATGGTCCATGTGTCCGAGCTGAGCTGGAACCGCATCAAGACTCCCGCTGACGTTGTGAAGGTCGGCGACGAGATCGATGTGTACGTCATCTCCTTCGACCCCGAGAAGCACAAGATCTCTCTGGGCTACAAGACCGCTGAGATGAACCCCTGGAACCAGTTCATGACCAACTACTCCGTTGGCGATGTGGTGGATGCCAAGATTGTCAAGCTGATGACCTTCGGTGCCTTTGCCGAGATCCTGCCCGGTGTGGACGGCCTGATCCACATTTCCCAGATCGCTGACCGCCGTATCGGCAAGCCCGAGGATGTTCTGTCCGAGGGTCAGGATGTGAAGGTCAAGATCACCGATGTGGATGCCGAGAACAAGCGCATCTCCCTGTCCATCCGCGCTCTGCTGGAGGATGGCGCCGAGGACGCTGAGTAACTTTCAAAACAAACACCGGGACTGCGCGCAGCCCCGGTGTTTTTATCAAAAGGAGAAATAGATTATGGTGAAACACATTGTTCTGTATACCCTCAAGGAGGGCGTGGATAAGACCGATGCCGTGAAGCTCATTGCTTCTGTTCTGGAGCCGCTGGTGGGCAAGATCCCCGGTCTGCTGAAAATGGAAATTCGTCAGGCCTATAACGGCATGGACTACGCCCTGTACTCCGAGTTCGAGAGCAAGGAAGCCCTGACCGCCTATGCCACCCACCCCCTTCATCAGGAGGCCAAGACCCACTTCTTCCACCTGCTGGACAGCCGCGTGGCCGCGGACTACGAAGTCTGAGAGGGAAGTGCCATGAAAGCAGTTGTTACCGTTGTGGGCAAGGACCGGGTGGGCATCATTGCCAACGTCTGCACCGCTCTGGCCGGGTTCCAGGTCAACGTTCTGGACATCAATCAGACCGTCATGCAGGGCTACTTCACCATGATGATGGTGGTGGAGGTGTCCGCGTGCAATGTGCCCCTTGCCGAACTGGTCACGAAAATGGACGAGCTGGGCAGGGAAATGGGCTTGTCCATCCGCGTCCAGCGGGAGGATATCTTCGAAGCCATGCACCGGATCTGAGGTGCCGCCATGCTGAATTACAATGAGATCCTGGCCACCCAGGATATGATCGAAAAGCGCCATCTGGACATCCGCACCATCACCATGGGCATTAGCCTCTTGGACTGCTGCGATGTGGATTTGAGCGTTTGCTGCGCGAAAATCTATAAGAAAATTACGGAGCGGGCCCGGGATCTGGTGAAGGTCGGCGAGGAGATCGAGAAGGAATTCGGAATCCCCATCGTGAACAAGCGGATCTCCGTGACTCCCATTTCTCTGGTTGCCGCGGCCTGTCAGACCGACTCCTATGTGGAGATCGCCCGGACGCTGGACGCTGCCGCCAAAACCTGCGGTGTCAACTTCATCGGCGGTTTTTCCGCACTGGTGCAGAAGGGCTGCACCGACAGCGACTGGAAGCTGATCCGCTCCATTCCCGAGGCCATGAAGGTCACTGAGCGGGTCTGTGCCAGCGTCAACGTCGGCTCCACCCGGGCTGGCATCAATATGGATGCCGTGGCGGAAATGGGAAGAATCGTCAAGAAAACCGCCGAACTGACCGCGGATAATGACGGCCTGGGATGCGCCAAGCTGGTGGTCTTCGCCAACGCGGTGGAGGATAACCCCTTCATGGCGGGTGCTTTCCACGGTGTGGGCGAGCCGGAGTGTGTGCTGAACGTGGGCGTGTCCGGCCCCGGCGTGGTCTACCACGCCCTTCAGGGCGTAAAGGGCCAGCCCTTTGACGTGGTAGCGGAGACCATCAAGAAGACGGCCTTCCAGGTCACCCGTATGGGCCAGCTGGTGGGCCGGGAAGCTTCCAAGCGGCTGGGTGTGCCCTTCGGCATTGTGGATCTGAGCCTTGCACCTACCCCGGCTGTTGGTGACAGCGTAGCCCGGATTTTGGAGGAAATGGGCCTTGAGGTCTGCGGTACCCATGGTACCACAGCGGCTCTGGCTCTGCTGAACGATGCGGTGAAGAAGGGGGGCGTCATGGCGTCCAACCACGTGGGCGGCCTGTCCGGCGCGTTTATTCCTGTTTCTGAGGATGAGGGCATGATCGCCGCCGCCGAGTCTGGAACGCTGGTACTGGACAAGCTGGAAGCCATGACCTGTGTCTGCTCCGTGGGTCTGGACATGATCGCGGTGCCGGGAGATACCTCCGCCGCTACCATTTCCGCCATCATTGCTGACGAAGCGGCCATCGGCATGGTGAACTCCAAGACCACTGCCGTTCGAATCATCCCCGCCCCCGGCAAGGTGGTGGGCGACCGGGTGGAAATGGGCGGCCTTCTTGGCAGCGCGCCGGTGATGCCGGTGCACGACAAGGGCAGCGAGCAGTTTGTTGCCCGGGGCGGACGGATCCCCGCACCATTGCAGAGCCTGAAGAATTAGTTTTAGCGCAATATACCAAAAGCCCGGTCAGTGACCGGGCTTTATCCGTTATCCGATTTGTCGAAAAATGACAAAATAAGTTTACATAATTTTTCGCCCGGAGGGATTGCGGTTTTGAAGTTGGGCGTGTATAATAATCCCAGGAACAGGAAACCGGAGGAACTCCATGAAGCGTTGGATAGCGTTGGGAATTGTTTTACTTATCTTGATCGGCGGGGGCTTTGGGCTGGCGCAGGCAGCAGTAGACCCGGCGGATTATACCGGGGACTGGTACGGTGCGGAGGACGGACGGCTGTATCAGTTCCACGAGGGCATCATAACCTGTCCGGAAGCGTCCCAAGAGACGGAAGATGGCTTTTGCGGCGCCTACGTTTTTTGTAAGGACCACATTCTGCTGTTCACCGTGGATCCCGACGGTCAGAGCCAGCTTCGGGAGCTTTACCCGGCTGGGGACCCGAGGGGGGAGTTTCTGAGCGAAACTGCCGATGGTGCCGGACGTATTGTGTTTGCCCGCAGCAACATTGCGGCGCAGAATCCATCTTGAAATAAATGGGGCAGCAAGCGCTGCCCCATTTGCAGTATTCAGGCGTGATCCTCCAGCCAGCGCTTGGCGCAGTGGGTCAGGAAGGCGGCACCATTGGGACACACGTCCTCATTGAACATAGCCTTGGGGTTGTGGGCGGGATACTTGCCCCGCTCGTCGGGATAGCCGGAGGACAGGTAGATAAAGGCGCTGGGGATCTTCTCCGCCACGATGGAGAAATCCTCGGAAGCACTGGCGGAAACGCCGGGGTAGAAGGTCAGCCCAGGCACCGGCAGCTCCTTCATATAGCCGATGACGGATTCCACAAGGTCGTGGTCGCAGATCAGGGGAGGAACCTGAGAGATCCATTCAATTGCCACCGTGCCGCCGTAGACAGCGGCAGTCTTTTCGGCAACCTCCTTGATGCGCCGCACCAGCTTGTCCCGGGAATCCGGATTGTTGGTGCGCAGAGTGCCCTGCAAAACCGCTTCGTCGGGGATAATGTTGGGGGCGGAGCCGGCGCTGAACTGGCCGATGGTCAGCACACAGGCGTGGGTGGGATCGGCTTCCCGGGCGATCAGCTCCTGCAATGCCAGATGGATGTGGACGCCGATGTTGATGGGATCCACGGCGGTGTGGGGATAGGCCCCGTGGCCGCCCTGCCCATAGATGGTGATGCGGAAGCCGTCCACGGAGAACATCATAGTGCCGGTGCTGTTGTACATCACCAGTCCCACGGGCATTTTGCCGGGGGAGACATGGAAGGCCAGTGCGGCGTCCACACCCTCCAGAATGCCGTTTGCGATCATGTCCCGGCTGCCCTCGAAGGTCTCCTCGGCAGGCTGGAACATGAAACGGACGGTGCCTTTGAGTTCACCTTCCTGCTGTTTCAGCATTTTCGCGGCGGTCAGCAGCATGGCGGCGTGGAAATCGTGACCGCAGGTGTGGGCTTCCGTGCCGGTGGGGCAGGCGAAGGGCTCTCCGCTCAGCTCCGGCATGGGCAGGGCATCCATATCTGCCCGCAGCAGAAGTGTTTTTCCGCCGGAACCGATCTGAGCGGTAACGCCGTGGCCGCACTTGTGAGGCTCAAGTCCTGCTTTTGCCAGTTCCTGCATCACATACTCCACGGCCTTGGGCATTTCCAGTCCTACCTCGGCGTTCTGGTGAAAAAATCGGCGGTGGGCTACGGTTTCCTCCTTCAACTGCAAAGCCTGTTCATAATCATTCATACAAAATACCTCCTGTTTCCAATGGAAATCTTCTGCCATTCAGAATACACAGTTTTTATTGATAAGTCAATCAATTACGGAAGATTTGATGAAAAGGTAAGGTTTTCTTAAAGAACCGTACACAATTTGTTTCGTCATCGTTTATATTCCCGCAATAATCCCGGTTTATCCTATCATCATGAAGGGCGGCGGAAGCCGTGAGCCGCTTCCTTTCATTCGTACAGACCCTCTTTTCTACCTCTCTTCTTTCCAAACGGAGAAGCCCGCCGCGCAACATGCGGCGGGCTTTTCTGGGTTCATAACGATTCCCGATTGGTATTCAGGGAATTTTTGAAGAAAAGGTTGTTTTCTGTGACAGCAAATGCTATAATGGCACAATATATGGAAAAAACTCGAAATCGGGGGTTGTTATGAATATCATCATTGCCGGCAACGGAAAAGTGGGTTCCACGCTGACGCGTCTGCTGTCTGCTGAGGGCCATGACATTACATTGATCGATACCAACAGCAATGTGCTGGAGGAGTCCCAGGAGCAGTACGATGTGATGTCAGTCTCCGGTAACTGCGCTTCCATGAATACGCTCCTGCAGGCGGGGGTCAGGGAGGCGGAGCTGCTGATCGCGGCGACCAACGCGGATGCCATCAACCTGCTGTCCTGCACCACAGCCCACTGTCTCAACCCGAAGCTGCACACCATCGCCAGGATCCGGGACCCGGAGTACACCGAGCAGATCTATACCATGAAGGATGTGTTCGGCCTGTCCATGACCATCAACCCGGAAAATCAGGCAGCCCAGGAGATCGCCCATCTGCTGCAATACCCCGGTTTTCTGAAACGGGATACCTTTGCCAAGGGCCGCACGGAGATCGTGGAACTGCGAATTGACGCCGCCAGCAAGCTGTGCAACGTGGCGCTGAGCGATATGAACAGTGTGGCTAACTGCCGGGTGCTGGTCTGTGCTGTTCTGCGAAATGGGGCGGCCATCGCGCCCAACGGTAATTTCGTCCTCCGGGAGGGCGACCGGATCTTCGTGACCGCCCCAGCCCAGAACCTGACCACCCTGCTGCGAAACCTGGGCATCATCACCCGCCGGGTCCGCCGGGTCATGCTCTGCGGCGGCGGACGTGTCAGCTTCTATCTGGCATCCATTTTGGATAAGCATGGCATTTCTGTCCAGCTCATTGAAAAGGACTACGCCCGCTGCCAGGAGCTTTCCGCGCTGCTTCCCAATGTGACTGTGATCCATGGCGACAGCACGGACCACCTGCTGCTGGAAAGCGAGGGCCTTGCCAAGATGGACGCGCTGGTGAGTCTGACGGGCATTGACGAGCTGAACATGATCACATCCCTGTATGCCCAGAGCCGGGGAGTGCCCCAGGTGATCACCAAGCTGGGCCGCATGGAGAATCACGCCATGATCGATGCGCTGGCCCTGGGCAGCGTGGTCTGCCCCAAGGAGCTGTGCTGCAACAACATTGCCCGGTACGTGCGGGCTATGCAGAACCAGACCGGCGCGGCGGTATCCGTGCACATGATCGCCCACGGTCAGGCGGAAGCGGTGGAGTTTCAGGTGGACGAGACGACTTTGCACTGCGACACGCCCCTGAAAAACCTGAAGCTCAAGGACAATGTGCTGCTGGTCAGCATCACCCACGGCTCCCGCACGGAGATCCCCGGCGGTGATTCGTCTTTCACCCGGGGCGACACCATTGTGGTGGTCACCAGCGGTCAGGGAAGTCTGCGCCAGCTCAATGATATTTTTGCGTAAAGGGAATGCCATGAACTATAAAATGATGGGGCGTTTTGTCGCCCAGATCCTGACAATTGGCGCGGTGTTCATGCTTCCGGCGCTGATGATCAGCCTGTATTACCGGGAAGACCAGGCCGTATATGGATTTCTGCTCACGCTGGGCATCTTCGCTGTGGTGATCGGACTGCTGCAGCTGACTTGCCGCAGCGCGCCCAGTGCTTTCTACGCCAGAGAAGGTCTGGTCTGTGTCGGCATCAGTTGGATCGTGCTGAGTCTGCTGAGCTGTCTTCCATTTTATTTCTCCCGTGAGATCCCAAAGTTCATCGACGCGTTTTTTGAGATCGTGTCCGGCTTTACCACCACGGGCGCGTCCATCCTGCCGGAGGTGGAGTCCCTCTCCTGGGGCATTCTGTACTGGCGCAGCTTCAGCCACTGGCTGGGCGGCATGGGTGTGCTGGTGTTCCTGCTGGCCTTCGCGCCAGGGGCAGGCAAGGGGCAGGGCTTTACCATGCACCTGCTGCGGGCGGAAAGTCCCGGCCCCAATGTGGGCAAGCTGGTGCCGAAAATGCGCACGACCGCGGTGATCCTGTACATTTTGTATCTGGTTCTGACCGTTCTCAACATTATTTTCCTGGTCATCGGGAAAATGCCCCTGCTGGAAGCGGTGTGTACCGCCTTTGGCACCGCCGGTACCGGTGGCTTTGGCGTGAAAAATGACTCCATTGCCAGCTACTCTCCCTACATCCAAAACGTTACCACGGTTTTCATGACGCTGTTCGGCGTGAATTTCAGCTGTTATTATCTTCTGATGCTGGGCAATTTCAAGAGTGTCTTCAAGGATGAGGAGCTGCGGATGTATTTCGGCATCCTGCTGGGAAGCGTTCTGCTCATCACCCTGAATCTGCGGGGCTTCTATGGAAGCATTGGCGAGACCATCCGCCACGCGGCTTTCCAGGTGTCCTCTATCATGACCACTACCGGCTTTGCTACCACCGATTTTGGTCAGTGGCCCGCCTTTTCCCAGACCCTGCTGCTCCTGCTCATGGTCATCGGTGCCTGTGCAGGTTCCACCGGCGGCGGCCTGAAATGCGCCCGGGCACTGTTGCTGTTCAAGGGCCTGCGGCGCAATATCCACCAGGTGCTCCACCACCGCCGGGTGCAGTCCATCCGCATCAACGGCCAGGTGATGGACGAAAAGGTGTTGGACAGTGCCAATGCCTACCTGTCCGCCTATGTGATCATTTTGTTTCTGAGCTTTCTGGTTATCTCCCTTGACGGCTTCTCCGTTGGCACGAATTTCAGCGCCGTGCTGGCCTGCTTCAACAACATCGGCCCTGGTCTGGAAGCGGTAGGCCCCACCTGCAATTATGCTGCCTACAGTGTCCTGTCCAAGCTGATGCTGATCCTTGATATGCTGGCTGGAAGACTGGAGATTTTCCCCATTCTGGTCTTGTTCTCCCGCAGCACCTGGAAGCAGCACTGAGAAGCTCATACTAAATGCCCGGTTTCAAGTAAACCGGGCATTTTTACTGGGAAAGACTTCGATTTTGTTTTGGAATCACCCGTAAAGATTAGCATATGCTAACAAAAACAGTGTAAATTGAGGAAATTATGCCGAAAAAATGCAAGGAAAATACTGGACATTTGTATGGTGTGTATGATATAATTCATCCTGTAATCGTTTGCCTGCAAACGAAGAACAAAAGGATAAGAAGGTGATATTTGGTGGATTATACCAAGTATGTGTTAAAGAGCAAAGAAGAACTGGAAGGCTTGCTCACGGAGAAGGATAACTTCTTTGTGGTCGCCTGCAACAAGTGCTTCAAAGAGTTCAACACGACCGAAGAGCCGGAGTGCGGTGAGCTGGCAGCCATCGCTCAGGAGCAGGGTAAGCACATCACCGGAACCGCCAAGCTGGATTTCCTCTGCAACAAGGTGCAGACGGAGAAGAAGCTGGCGGGGATCGTGCCGGAAGGCACCGAGAATGTGGTGGTCATTTCCTGCGGCCTTGGCGTGCAGACCGTGGCGGACATTGAGAGTGTCCCCGTCTTCACGGCGACCAACTCCCTGAACTACATCGGCCACCATGGCATGGCCCTGACGAAGAAGACCTGCGGCGCCTGCGCCCAGTGCTATCTGAACGTCACCGGCGGCATCTGCCCCATTGTGGACTGCACCAAGAGCCTGGTCAACGGCCAGTGCGGCGGCGCCAAGGACGGCAAATGCGAGATCGACCCCATGAAGGACTGCGCTTGGGAGAAGATCTACCAGCGTCTGGAAAAGCAGGGCAGAACCAGAGAATTCCTGGATCAGCCTGTCCAGCTGCGGGATTACTCCGTGAATGACGTGGACTCCATCAAGGCCTACGTGGCCGAAGCCCGTGCCAAGCGGTACGAGGGCTTCTACGGCGGCGTCCATCCCACCGAAAACAAGGAATACACCGAGCATCTGGCTCTTAAGAAGTTCCCCGAGCCGGACACCGTCATCATCCCGCTGGCTATGCACATCGGCGCGCCTGCCAACCCTGTGGTTCAGGCCGGCGACACCGTAAAGGTGGGTCAGCTCATTGGTGAGCAGGCGGGCTTCATCAGCGCTCCTGTCCATTCCAGCGTCAGCGGCACCGTCATCGCAGTGGAGCCTCACACCCATCCCAACAAAGGCCCCGGCATCATGAGCGTGGTCATCAAGAACGACGGCAAGAACACCCTGCATGAGTCCGTGGTTCCCAATAAGTCCCTGGAGGAGCTGACTCCCGACGAGATCGTGGACATCGTCAAGGAGAAGGGCATCGTCGGCATGGGCGGCGCTACCTTCCCCACCTATGTCAAGCTGAAGCCCGGCAAGCCCATCGATGCCGTGCTGATCAACGGCTCCGAGTGTGAGCCTTATCTGACCGCCGACCACCGTGTCATGCTGGAATACGCCGACGACATTGTCTTCGGTCTGCGGGCCATGATGAAGGCAGTCAATGCCCCCGAGGGCGTGATCCTCATTGAGGACAACAAGCCCGACGCCATCGCCCTGATGGAAGAAAAGGTCGCTCCTTACGACAATATCCGCATCTGCGCCGCCAAGACCCAGTACCCCGAGGGCGCTGAGAAGATGCTCATTAAGAAGGTCATGGGTCGGGCTGTGCCCAGCGGCAAGCTGCCCGCCGACGTGGGCTGCGTGGTGAGCAATACCTCTACCGCCAAGGCCATCTCCGACGCCATCCAGAAGGGTATGCCTCTGGTGGAGCGCGTGGTTTCCGTCACCGGCGAGTTTATCGCCAAGCCCGGCAACTACATGGTCAAACTGGGCACCAACGTGCAGGAGATCATCGATCACTGCGGCGGCATCACCGGCGACGACGTGGTTCTGAAGATGGGCGGCCCCATGATGGGCGCTCCCATCAACGACACCAATGTGCCCATCATCAAGGGCAGCAACGGCATCATCGCCATTGCCGCCGACCACACCGAGGAGAAGGAATGCATCAAGTGCGGCCGCTGCGTGGACGTGTGCCCCATGGAGCTGCAGCCGCTGGATATCTACAAGTACGCCCAAAAGGGTGACACCGATACCCTGCTGAAGCTGAACGTCATGGACTGCTTCTCCTGCAAGTGCTGTGAGTACATCTGCTCGTCCAAGATTCCTCTGGTGTCCAAGATCAACGCCGCCAAGGGCATGATCGCGCCTCTGCTGAAGAAGAAATAAGGGGGGAAGACATATGTTGATCACAAAATTAAAATCTGAAGAAGCGATCGCTTCCCTGACTTCCGGCAAGGTTTTCATCATCAACTGCCACGGCTGTAAAGAAGTTGGTTTCCCCGAGGAAGAGGCAAAGGCTCTGGAAAAAAGATTAGCGGAGGAAGGCAAGCTCGTGGGCAGCCTGACCACCGATTATGTCTGCAATCCCACCGAGCTGGCCCTGCGGCTGCGCTCCCCCATGGCGAAGATCGCCGAGGCCGACGCGGTGCTGGTGCTGTCCTGCGGCGTGGGTGTCCAGACCATCTCCGAGGTGCTGGAGGATAAGCCTGTCTACGCCTGCTGCGACACCATTGAGCTGCCTGGCTTCCAAGGCGTTACTCCTCTCGAGTACGACTGCGGCCAGTGCGGCGAGTGCTTCCTGAACCTGACCGGCGGCATCTGTCCCATCACCGCCTGCTCCAAGAGCCTGGTCAACGGCCCCTGCGGCGGCACCAAGGACGGCAAGTGCGAGGTCAATCCCGACATGGAATGCGGCTGGGAGCGCATCTATCAGCGTCTGAAGGCCCAGGGCCGTCTGGACGTTCTGAAGTGCCCCACGCAGCTGCACGACTTCAATACCGACGAGGCTACCAAGGCCGCCAAAGAATCTGAATAATATTAGGAGCGAATAGAATTATGAGAATTACGGAACTGTTTGATAACGGTGAATTTGTAGTTACTGCCGAAGTCGGCCCTCCCAAAGGAATTCATATTGACGGCATGGTGGAAGAAGCCAAGGAGTATCTGTCCGGTGTCCACTTTGTAAACGTGACCGATAACCAGTCCTCCGTCATGCGTCTGGGCTCCCTGGCTACCTGTAAGGTACTGAAGGATGCGGGCCTGAACCCCATCTTCCAGCTGACCTGCCGTGACCGCAACCGCATCGCCCTGCAGTCCGACCTGCTGAGCGCCGCCATGCTGGGCATCGACAACATCCTCTGCCTGACTGGCGACCACACCAAGCTGGGCGACCATCCCCAGGCCAAGCCCGTCTTCGATCTGGACTCCGTGTCCCTGCTGCACACGGCGAGCCTCTTGGAGACCGGCGTGGATCTGGGCGGCAACGCACTGGTTGGCGAGCCTCCCAAGTTTGCCAAGGGTGCCGTTGTGTCCCCCTGCTCTGACTCCGTGGACGCTCAGCTGGTGAAGATGGAGCGCAAGGTCAAGGCCGGTGCTGAGTATTTCCAGACCCAGGCCGTCTTCGAGCCTGAGAAGTTCATCAAGTTCATGGAAGCAGCCAAGCAGTTTGGCAAGCCTGTCCAGATCGGCATTATCATCCCCAAGTCCGCCGGTATGTGCAAGTTCATGAACAAGAACGTGGCCGGTGTTCACATCCCCGACGAGCTGATCGCCGAGCTGCAGGCCGATAAGGAGAAGACCAAGGCCGGTATCACCGGCGTGGAGATCGCCGCCCGGATCATCCGGGAGTGCAAGCCCTACTGCCAGGGCGCGCACATCATGAGCCTGGGCTGGGAGTCCAAGATCCCCGCTCTGCTGGAGCAGGCCGGTCTCAAGTAATTCCAATACCAAAACCTCCGACCCCGCCCGGGCCGGAGGTTTTCTGCGCAAAAAATATTTTACAGATTTGGATTTTGGTATTATAATGTTCTGCGGTAAATATCCAAGAGAAAAACAGGTGAGTATATATGAACCATGATCTGACCACAGGAAAACCGGAAACGGTGCTCTGGAAATTCTGCCTGCCGCTGTTTGGCAGCATTGTATTCCAGCAGCTTTACAACATCGCCGACAGCTGGGTGGCGGGCAAATTCATCGGGCAGAATGCCCTTGCCGCCGTAGGCAACAGCTATGAGATCACACTGATCTTTTTGGCCTTTGCCTTTGGCTGCAACATCGGCTGCTCCGTGCTGGTGTCCCAGCTCTTTGGCGCGAAAGAGTACGGCGGTATGAAAACGGCGGTGTCCACTGCAATGCTGTGCAGCGGGGAGGTGTGTCTGCTGCTGATGCTGGTGGGCATCCTCGGCTGCGACAGTCTGCTGGGGCTGATCAACACACCCCAGGAGGTATTCGCGGATTCGGCGCTGTATCTGGACATCTACATCTGGGGCCTGCCCTTCGTATTTTTCTACAATCTTTCTACGGGCATTTTCTCCGCACTGGGGGACAGCAAAACCCCCTTCGCGTTTTTGGCGGTATCCTCGCTGACAAACATTGCCGTGGACATTCTGTTTGTCACGGCATTTCACATGGGCGTGGCAGGCGTTGCCTGGGCCACCTTCCTGTGTCAGGGCATCAGCTGCATCTTGGCAATCACGGTGGTGCTGCGCCGATTGAAGACGATTCCCAGTGCGGGAAAGCCTGCTCTGTTCTCCGCTGCCCTTCTGAGACGTTTTGCGGTGATCGCAATTCCCAGCGTTTTACAGCAGAGCTTTATCTCCGTGGGCAACATCCTGATCCAGAGTGTCATCAACCGCTTCGGTACGGATGTTATGGCTGGCTATTCTGCGTCGGTGAAGCTGAACAATCTGGTCATCACCTCCTTTACCACCATCGGAAACGGTATCTCCAACTATGCCGCCCAAAACTTAGGGGCAGGGAAGCTGGCAAGGGTCCGGGAGGGCTTCCGGGCGGGGCTGAAAATGGTGTGGCTGATCTGCCTGCCGCTGGTGGCGCTGTACTGCACCTGCGGACGGGCGTTGATGCATTTCTTCATGGAGGACGCCACGGAAGCGGCCCTCAGCAGCGGCATGACCTTTCTGCGGATTTTGTCGCCCTTCTATTTTGTGGTGTCGGCTAAATTGGTGGCGGACGGAATCCTCCGGGGAACAGGGAAGATGCGGCAGTTTATGGCGGCAACCTTTACTGATTTGATCCTGCGCGTGGTGCTGGCCTTTATCCTGTCGTGCACGGCCCTTGGCTCCACGGGTATCTGGTGCGCCTGGCCTGTTGGCTGGACGGTGGCGACATGTCTTTCCATTCGCTTCTACTGCAAAGGCGATTGGAACGACAAGGCTGCGGTAATACAATAGGTTAAGAACGCGGTACCGATCAGCGGTACCGCGTTTTTTACTCAGGTAACCATATTCCGGCGGTAGAAAATCAGCCCTGCCGCATCCGCAAGAAACCAGCCGATGGGGATGGAACACCAGATGGCCACTACGCCCAGGGACGTACGGGGTGCCAGCGCGTAGGACAGGGCCACCCGGGTGCCCAGGGAGATGATGGTGAGGATCAGAGAAATGTGGGGCTTGCGGATGCCCCGAAAGTAGCCGTACCAGAGAAATAGAGCACCGATGCCCACGTACATAGCACCCTCGATCCGGAGATACCGGGCACCTTCGGCGATGATCTGCACTTCACTGGCATCGACAAACAGCCGCATCAGGCTCTCGGCGAAGATGAAGATCAGCACAGAGCTGACAAGGCAGAAGCAGAGGGAAGCCAGAAAGGAAATTTTGGTTCCCTTTTGAATCCGTTCTTCCTTTTTTGCCCCATGATTCTGGGAGACGAACAGGGAATAGGCGTTGCCGAACTCCTGCGCAGGCATATAGGCGATGGTGTCGATCTTCACGGCGGCGGCGAAGGATGCCATGATGGCGGCACCGAAGCTGTTGACCAGCCCCTGGATCATAAGAATGCCGAAGTTCATAACGGATTGCTGAATGCCCGTGGCCACATCGTTTACGATGATCTCCCAAAGTCTGCGGAGGTGCCATCCGCTGGATTTATTGCACCGCAGGACCGGGAGCTTTGCCATGGAATAGACCGCAATGCCGATGCCTGCTGCCGCCTGCGCAGTCACAGTTGCCCAGGCAGCGCCGCCAACGCCCATGTTAAGTCCCACAACAAACCAGATATCCAGCACAATGTTCATCCCGGCGGAAACCGCCAGAAAGATCAGGGGCATGATGGAGTTGCCTATGGCCCGGAGCAGGTAGGAGAAGAAATTGTAGAGGAACACGAACACGATGCCCACAAATACCACTGACACATAGTCGCAGGTCAGCCCCATCAGCTCCCGGGGCGTTTGCATCAGATTTAAAATCAGTTCCATCCCCGGATAGATCACAAGATAGATCGCCATCGCTACGACGAGAATGAACCAGAAGGACAGCCCGATATCCTCCCGGAGCCGTTTTTCCTCTCCCGCGCCGTAGTCCGCGGAAAAGAAAGCGCCGCTGCCCATGCACAGGCCGATGATAATGGAGGTAATAAAGATCATCAGCGTATAGGCGGAGCCGACGGCTGCCAGCGCGTCCGGACCGATGCACTTTCCGACGATCAGCGTGTCCACCAGATTGTAGATCTGCTGCAATAGATTTCCCGCGATCATGGGCAGGGAGAATCGAATGAGTTTATGGAAGATGGAGCCTTCCGTTAAATTGATTTCCTTCATGATCAAATCTCCGAATTTCTGTAATGTCTGACCATTCTATCGCAAAAGATGAGAGATGGCAAGTGGTATTGGAAAGAATTGTGCAAAATCTACTTGACATTTGCCAAATTTTGTGATATAAAAATCATAATTTAATACACTAAACCGTTGAAGCGGAGATAACGGCAATTATGCCTTTACAGAGAGTCTGCGATGCTGAGAGTCAGACAGGAAACAGGTTGTCAAATGGGCCGCTGAGGGCGCAGTCAAAGGAGAGGGCATTCTCTGAGTATTCTGCGACGTTGCAGGCAGACGTCATTTGCCGGGGATATGCAGGTATCCCGCTAAGTGCACGGGTCAAACCGTGAATGCAAGGTGGCACCGCGAATTATTTTTTCATGATTCGTCCTTGACAGAATTTACAGTTCTGTCAGGGACGTTTTTGTTTTTAGAAAAGAAGGGAGCAACCAATTATGATTAAGGAAGCCATTGTAAAAATCGTCAGCAAGGAAGACCTGACCTATGACGAGGCCTATACCGTCATGAACGAAATCATGAGCGGAGAGACCACCCCCACCCAGAATGCCGCGTTTCTGGCGGCCCTGTCCACCAAGAGCGCCCGGGCGGAGACCACCGACGAGATCGCGGGCTGCGCCGCCGCCATGCGTGCCCACGCGACAAAAGTGGAAACCGACATGGAACTGTTTGAAATTGTTGGCACCGGCGGCGACAACGCCCACAGCTTCAATATTTCCACCACCTCCGCCCTGGTGGCGGCAGCGGGTGGCATGAAGGTGGCCAAGCACGGCAACCGGGCCGCCTCCTCCCTGTGTGGAACGGCGGACTGTCTGGAAGCGCTGGGTGTGAACATCCAGCAAAGCCCGGAAAAGTGCGTGGAGCTGCTCAAGGAGGTGGGAATGTGCTTCTTCTTTGCCCAGAAGTACCATTCCTCCATGAAATACGTGGGGGCCATCCGCAAAGAGCTGGGCTTCCGCACGGTGTTCAACATCCTTGGCCCCCTGACCAATCCCGGAAGCCCCTCCATGCAGCTGCTGGGTGTTTATGACGAATATCTGGTGGAGCCGCTGGCCCAGGTGCTCATCGAATTGGGTGTCAAGCGGGGAATGGTGGTCTATGGACAGGACAAGCTGGATGAAATTTCCCTGAGCGCCCCCACCACCGTCTGCGAATTCCGGGACGGCTGGTTCAAATCCTATGTCATCACGCCGGAAATGTTTGGCTTTGACCGCTGCACAAAGGATGATTTGAAGGGCGGCACCCCGGAGGACAACGCGAAAATCACCCGGGCCATCCTCAGCGGCGAAAAAGGGCACAAGCGGAACGCCGTACTGATGAACGCCGGTGCGGCGCTGTATATCGGCGGCAAGGCGGACACCATGGAAGAGGGCATCGCCCTGGCGGCCCAGCTCATCGACTCCGGCAAGGCAATGGAGACCCTGAACAAATTCATCGAAGTCAGCAACCGCCCGGAGGTGGGAGCATGACCATCCTCCAACAGCTTGCCGACTATGCCCTAGAACGAGTGGCGCAAGCGAAGTCAGAGGTTTCTTTTGAAGAAATGAAGGATCGGGCATTGTCCATGCCAAAGGGCGGTTTTTCCTTTGAAACTGCTCTGAAAAAGCCGGGAATCTCCTTTATTTGCGAATGCAAAAAGGCATCCCCCTCCAAGGGCCTGATCGCCCCGGACTTTCCCTATCTGCAAATTGCGAAGGAATACGAAGCGGCAGGCGCGGACTGCATCTCCGTGCTGACAGAGCCAAAGTGGTTTCTGGGCAGTGACGCTTATCTCCGGGAGATCTCGACCGCGGTGAAGATTCCCTGCCTGCGCAAGGATTTTACAGTGGATCCCTACATGATTTACGAAGCAAAGGTACTTGGTGCTTCGGCAGTGCTCCTGATCTGCTCCATTCTGGAAGAGGAACCGTTAAAAGAATATCTGGGGATTTGTGAGGAACTGGGCCTTTCGGCGCTGGTGGAAGCCCATGACGAAGCCGAGGTGCAGATGGCTCTGCGGGCAGGGGCGAGGATCATCGGCGTAAACAATCGGAATTTGAAGGACTTTTCCGTGGACACCGGCAACAGCGCGAAACTGCGGCAGTTAATTCCCTCCGATGTGCTGTTTGTGTCGGAAAGCGGCGTAAAAAACGCGGAAGATGTGGCGCTCTTACGAAAAATCGGTGCGGATGCGGTTTTGATCGGCGAAACCCTGATGCGTGCCCCGGATAAAAAGTCGAAGCTGGCGGAATTGCGAGGAAACCTATGACAAAAATCAAATTGTGCGGCCTGTCCCGGTCCTGTGACATAGAGGCGGTCAACGATATAATGCCTGAGTATGTCGGCTTTGTGTTCGCTTCCAAAAGCAAGCGTTACGTGACACCGGAAAAGGCCGCGGAACTGAAAGCGCTGCTGAAGCCCAACATTCAGGCGGTGGGAGTGTTCGTCCGGGAAGCCCCGGAAACCGTGGCCCGACTCTTGTCAGACGGGATCATCGATATGGCCCAGCTTCACGGCGGAGAAGACGAAGCCTATCTGAAGCAACTGCGGCAGCTGACGGACAAGCCCATCATTCAGGCCTTCCGCATTCAGAGTGCGGCGGATATCACTAAGGCCGAGAAAAGCAGCGCGGACTTTGTGCTGTTGGATTCCGGGGCCGGGACGGGCACCACCTTCGACTGGGGACTGATCCAGAGCATCCGCAGGCCCTATTTCCTTGCGGGAGGGCTGTCCCCGGACAACGTGGCCGATGCCGTGGCACAGCTTAAGCCCTACGCGGTGGATGTCAGCTCCGGCATCGAAACCGGGGGCCTCAAAGACCAGAAAAAAATGACAGCCTTCGCAGCGGCTGTCAGAAAGGAAGAAGCATTATGACCAATCCCAATGGGCGCTTCGGCATTCACGGCGGGCAGTACATCCCGGAAACCCTGATGAACGCGGTGATCGAGCTGGAAGAAGCGTACAGCCACTATAAAGACGACCCGGAATTCAACCGGGAACTGACCACCCTGCTCAACGAATATGCAGGCAGGCCCTCCCGGCTGTATTACGCCGAGAAAATGACAAAGGACCTGGGCGGTGCGAAGATCTACCTCAAACGGGAGGACCTGAACCACACCGGCGCCCACAAGATCAACAATGTGCTGGGCCAGGCCCTGCTTGCCAAAAAGATGGGCAAGACCCGTCTGATCGCGGAGACCGGTGCGGGACAGCACGGCGTTGCCACCGCCACCGCCGCCGCGCTCATGGGCATGGAGTGCGTGGTGTTCATGGGTGAGGAGGACACCATCCGTCAGGCACTGAACGTATACCGTATGCGTCTGCTGGGAGCGGAGGTCATCCCCGTGAAAACCGGCACCGCAACGCTGAAGGATGCGGTATCCGAAGCCATGCGGGAGTGGACCTCCCGCATCAGTGACACCCATTACTGCCTTGGCTCCGTCATGGGGCCTCACCCGTTCCCCACTATCGTCCGGGATTTTCAGGCGGTGATTTCGAAGGAGATCAAGGAGCAGATGATGGAAAAGGAAGGGCGGCTTCCCGACGCGGTGCTGGCCTGTGTCGGCGGCGGCTCCAACGCCATCGGCAGCTTCTACCACTTTATTGAGGACAAGGATGTCCGGCTCATTGGCTGTGAGGCAGCGGGCAGAGGGGTAGATACCTTTGAAACGGCGGCCACCATCGCCACCGGCAGGCTCGGCATCTTCCACGGCATGAAATCCTATTTCTGTCAGGACAAATACGGCCAGATCGCCCCGGTCTACTCCATTTCCGCCGGACTGGATTACCCCGGCATCGGCCCGGAACACGCCTGGCTCCACGACACCGGCAGGGCGGAGTATGTGCCGGTGACGGATGAAGAGGCGGTCAACGCCTTTGAATATCTGGCAAAGACCGAGGGCATCATCCCTGCCATTGAGTCCGCCCACGCGGTGGCCCACGCCATGAAGCTGGCGCCCACCATGGATGAGGACAAGCTCTTGGTCATCACCATTTCCGGCCGGGGCGACAAGGACTGTGCCGCCATCGCCCGCTACAGAGGGGAGGATCTCCATGAGTAAAATCGCCAGTGCCTTTGCAAACAGGAAAGCCTTTATTCCCTTTCTGACCTGCGGCGACCCGGACTTGGAAACTACAGCCGCCGCTGTTCGTGCCGCCGCGGCAAACGGGGCCGATCTCATTGAGTTAGGAATTCCTTTCTCCGACCCCACCGCCGAAGGCCCTGTCATTCAGGGGGCCAACCTGCGGGCATTGCAGGGCGGCGTGACCACCGACAAAATCTTCGATTTGGTGCGGGAGCTGCGCCGGGACGTTACGGTACCCATGGTGTTCATGACCTACGCCAACGTGGTGTATTCCTACGGCGCGGAAGCGTTCCTGTCTACCTGCGCGGAAATCGGAATTGACGGTCTGATCCTGCCGGATGTGCCCTACGAAGAAAAAGAGGAATTTCTGCCCCTCTGTCATAAATACGGCGTTGATTTGATTTCTCTCATAGCGCCCACCTCCGAAAACCGCATTGCCATGATCGCCAAAGAGGCGGAGGGCTTTCTCTACATCGTGTCCAGCCTGGGTGTCACCGGCGTGAGAAGCGAGATCAAAACCGACCTTTCTTCCATCATCCAGGTGGTTCGGGAAAACACAGACATCCCCTGCGCCATCGGCTTCGGCATCTCCACCCCGGAGCAGGCAAGGAACATGGCGGCCCTGTCCGATGGTGCTATCGTCGGCTCCGCTATTGTCAAGCTGCTGGAAAAGCACGGCAGGGAGGCCCCCGCATTTATTGGAGAATACGTAAAATCCATGAAGGATGCAATTCGATAGAAAGCAAAACAACTGTGAACGCATTCGGTTCACAGTTGTTTTTTTGAAAGCGATCAGTGCTGCAATAGCCGAATATAGTGATTTGCTTCCCGCAGCACATGATCTGCCAGCAGTGGCAGGATAATACTGCGAATTTTGCACTGCTGGATGCCCTGCACCCCTGCCGTCTTGAATTCCCGGAAGCGAAGGGTCTCCGCAAGAGAATCCGACGGCTGTGTCCTTTGGTTGGCGTCCCGGCAGTTTTCCAGAAGTCTGCCATACTCGCCTGCAAAGGTGTCGGCGGTGCGGAACAGCTCCGTTTCGCAGGGATCCAGCAGTCCCCGGATGAACTGGGCGTGCTCTATCATGATCTGATTCCAGAAGCATTCGTTATCTTTCATGGTGCATTCGGACAAGTCGCCGTCCCGTTCCAGCATTTCCACATATTTTCGGTACAGCTTTGCCTCCCGAAGAATGTGCTCGATCAGAAGGGGATAATTCAGAGTGAACATCCCGCAGGACAATACCCGCTTAAGAGTGGTCTCCTTGAATGCGATCAGACCATTCAAAAGTCTCAGGGCGGTGCGGTTCAGCATCCGTACCTTTCCCTGCATCTGCCGCAGGCCGCACCGGGATTCTCCGGGCCGCAGGCACAGGGTGCGGTTGGTGATCTCCCTGTCGATGGGGATCCCGGTGAAGCACTCGGTCTGTTTTTCCGCCCAGAGCGTGAACTCCGTGAAAACCTCCCCGGATTCGAGAACCTCTCTCCCTACAATGCCCTCTGCCAACGCCACCGTGTCCCGCAGCAGGGTTTCAAACCGCTTTTGGAAAAAGGCCGCCTTTTCCGTAAAGGAGGGATCGGCAGGGGTAAACCCGGCCCGCAGAAAAAAACTGTGCTCCTTCATGATCCGGCCGAAAAACAGGTGCAGCTCCAATGACCGTATGACATACCGATTCGTGTCCATAGTACCTCCAAACCATCGCTGTTTGCGTTTCAAAGCAGTATATGATTTGAAGTACGATTCCGTTCCGCACGTTGGACAGGATCTGATTCAGCGGCATTCCAGCAGATAGGACTGCCCAGCCCCCACCGTCAGTTCGATACTGGAATCGTCCATGGGACGATAGGTTAGGGGCGTGCCGAAGATATCCGTGCTGCCTTTGGGCGCGGATGCGCCGACAGCCCCAAGGGGCAGACGGATGTTTACGTCCCGCGCTTCCGTAGAGATCACACCAACAAACACTTCCTCTTCCCAGAACCGGGCAAGGGCCACTACATTGCCCTCGGCGTACAGGAACTTCATGCCGCCCTGACGCAGGGCCTTGTGCCCGGCTTTCAGGTGAGCCATGGTGTGGATCAGGCGGTAAGTATCGCAGGAGGGAATGTCCCGATTCCAAGGCATGGGATAGCGGCAGCCCTCCATGGTGCCCAGGGTCCCATCGATTTCCGCCTCGTCTCCATAGTAGACCGATGCCGCGCCGGTGAGCAGGAACTGGAAAATGACGGCGCCCCGGTAGCCTGCCCGTGAGATTTTGGGATCGTTGTGCAGGCGGCTGGCATCGTGGCTGTCAAAGAGGTTAAACTGATTCTCCCACATCACGTAGGGCAGCTTGGCAAGGTGCTCCATGACCCGGTTTTGCACGTCCCGGGCCGTCATCCGGTAGGGGATCTCCCGCAAGATGGGATTTTTTGCCATGAACAGATCCGGCTCTCCCAAAAACTGCCGGATCACTCTGCCGCAGCCGTAGTAATTCATGGGTGCGTCCCACTCGTTTCCCTGCAAATACTGGGCGCAGTCGCCCCAGTCTTCTGCCAGAATGTAGGCCTGGGGGTTCACCGAACGGATGCTCTGCCGGATCTCCGGCCAGAGGGTGTGGGCCAGCTGCAATTCGTCCTTTCTGGCAAAGGTGTCCGCTACGTCGAACCGCCAGCCGTCAATGCTGTAGGGCGGCTTCAGCCATTTTTTCAGCACGGAGTCCTCGCTTCGGTAGATCACATCCCGCAGGGCCTCAGAGGTGTAGTTCAGGGTCGGCAGGGTATCCACCCCCAGCCATTTGTGATAGCTGTTGCCGGGGCCGAAGAAATAGTATTCCCGTTCGGGAGAATCGGGGTTATTGTAGGCACCGATGGATTTGTCGAAGAAAGCCCCGTCCCGGTTGAACCATCGGTGGGAGATGCCGGTGTGGTTGATGGAGATATCCAGGACCAGCTTCATGCCGTTTTCGTGGAGGGCCTGGCTCAGCTCCGCCAAGGCTTCATCGCCGCCCAGATGGGGGTCTACATGGAAGTAATCCAGGCAGTCGTACTTGTGCACTGAAGGTGCCACGAAAATGGGATTTAAGTACAGCGCCGTGACACCCAGCTCCTTCAGATAGGGGATCTTCTGCCGGATTCCCTGCAAGTCTCCGCCGAAAAAGTCCATGCAGTGGCCCTCTTCATAGGGCAGGGGCGTATCCTCCCAGTGCTCCATGTGAATGGCCGGGTGGCCGTCCTGGGTATATTCGCCGGTGCGGACATCGTTTGACGGGTCGCCATTGCAGAACCGCTCCGGGAAAATCTGGTAAAACACCGCGTCCTTGACCCATTCCGGCTGGACATAGTCGGTAAGCAGTACGAAGTCATAGGTGTGATCTGGCAGGTAGGTGGTGATCTCCTTCTGGGTATAGAAATAGATCACATCCTCGCAGACCAGATAGAAGTGGTACTGCATTCGCTTTTCCGTCATCTGTAAAGGGGCTTCGTAGTAGACGAGGCCCTTTTCCTCGTTACACCGGGTCATGGGGATCAAACGCTCTATGCCATTGGGGATGGTGCGCAGAAAAACATGCGTTACCGGGGCATCCCGGTAAAAGCGCAGTTTAATTGTAACGGTTTCATTCAGCTTTGGACAGGGGCTGCTGACAAAGGCAGCGGTTCCGTCACTGTAGACGCTTTCCAGCCAGAGGTCATTCATAGATGATCCTTCCTTTTCTTCATTGTACCCTGCCATTGTATCAAAAAGGAAGAAAAAGTAAAGGGCCGGACTTGAAGATTTTGGGGCGCTGGGAAAGCGACGAATTTTGACGGAACCGTAAAGCTTATGTGAAGGATATTTGAACATTCTGTTTCAATTCCGCTTTTTTAAGGTCACGTTAAGGTTCGGCTGGTATAATGGAGCAGAATCCAGAATCCATACTGATATTCAATAGAAAACTTTAATTTGGAACAAATTGAAGTTTTCTATATGAAGATCATAATGAGACGGGTATTCATGATTTTCTATTTCGAAAATCATGAATACGACAACGCCAAAGGCGGTGTCTACCTGATAAAGCCAAATGGTTTTATCAGGTATTAGTATCACATCCTGATGGACATGAGAAAGAGACGGCCTATGAAACAAAACGCGAACCGAATTCTTTCTGTCTTTCTGGGAGTATCCATCGTCATTCTGGCATCGAACAGAGCCTTGGCGGCCTCGGTATCGGAGCTGCAAACTCCATGTGGGACAGGAAGCCACCGTTTCCATTATCGGAATTGCCAACAGCGGCAGTAATTCCGGCGGCAACAGCAAATTCGCCGTAGAGCTGTCTTTGGAAAAAGCGGAGATATGCTGATACTTACGTAAAATCCGACAGCCAGCAGGCGGGCACCTCCTTAAACCTCATGGGATTGACCGGCAGCAAAAGAAGATGAGCCTGCCGCAAAAAGAAAGAAAAGGTTATGATATGAAAAAGCAAAAGCTATTAGCACTGTTTCTGGCACTGATTACCGCTGCGGCGGTTCTGCATCCCGAGTCCGTGAATGCGGCATCTTCCAGCGAGATTCGAAACCAGATCAACGCGCTGAAAAAGGAAAAGGAAGAAATTCAGGATAAAATCGCGGATGTACAGGCGCAGTACCAGGAAAACGCGGACGAGATTGCGGATATCATTGCGAAAAAGAGCGTGATCGATCAGCAGATCCAGCTGCTCTATACGCAAATCGAGAATATTACCGATCAGATCGCAGCTTATAATATTCTGATTGCCGACAAGCAGGACGAGCTGGACAACGCGGAAGCCAGATACCTTCAGCTCAATGAAGAGAATCAGATCCGCATTCGGACGATGGAGGAGGACGGCGGTGTCTCCTACTGGGAGGTCATTTTCAAGGCCAACAGCTTCTCCGACCTTCTGGATCGGCTGAATATGGTGGAGGAGATCGCGGCTGCGGACAATCGCCATTTGCAGGAGCTGAGCGATGCGGCCAATCGGGTTGAAGCGTCTCAGGTGGAACTGAATGAAGAAAAACAGGAAATGGAAGTCGTCAAGCAGGAGCTGGACGATTCCCAGAGGGAGCTGGACGAAAAACGGGCGGAAGCGGATGGGCTGATTCAGGAGTTACTGTCGAAGGCAGACGATCTGGAAGCGCTGGAAGCGGAATGTCTGGCGCAGGAGGCTGCGTTCTCGGAGGAGATCGCGGCAAAGGAACTGCAATATACCGCCGCGAAGCAGGCAGAGTGGGAAGCCTATATGGCGACCTACGTCCCGCCTACGACAGCTGCCACAACACCCTCGACTGCTTCTTCCGGTACATCTTCCTCAGCGGGAACCTCCTCCGGCACCACCACCGGCGGAATCACATGGCTTGTCCCATGCAGCTATACCTCCATTACCAGCCCCTTTGGCTACCGGGAATCTCCCACTGCGGGCGCGTCCACCTATCATCAGGGTGTAGACCTGGATACAGGCACAGGCTGGCCGGTTTACGCCACCCGTGCCGGTATCGCCACGACAGCTTACAGCTCCTCTGCCGGGAATTATGTCATTGTTGACCACCAGGACGGTTATAAGTCCGTCTATATGCACTTGAGCGGTTTCAGTGTCAGCAGCGGTACCATTGTGAGCGCCGGTCAGCAGATCGGACTGACGGGTGCCACCGGGATCGCGACAGGCGATCACCTGCATTTCGGAATCTCCTATAATGGCGTATATGTGAATCCGTGCCTGTATGTGAATCTGTAGAAAAAAGCTGCCGCCCAGCCCGGGCGGCAGCTTGCAATTTACATAGGATTTTGGTATGATTCTGCATATCGGTACGATTGTAAAGGAGTGCACACGATGCTGGAAGCCAAAATGAAAGCGCCGGATTTCTGCCTTTTGGATCAGAACGGCCATACCGTCAGACTGTCAGATTTTGTTGGGAAGAAGGTTGTTCTGTATTTCTATCCCAAGGATAACACCCCCGGCTGCACTCGGCAGGCCTGTGCCTTTGCCGCAAGCTATGAGCAGTTCAAAGCGCAGGACGTGGCGGTGATCGGTATCAGCAAGGATTCCGCCGCATCCCACCAGAAATTCGCTCAGAAATATGACCTTCCCTTTATTCTCCTGTCCGACCCGGAGCTGCAGGCGATCCAGGCCTATGGCGTCTGGCAGGAAAAGAACCTCTACGGAAAGGTGAGCATGGGGGTTGTTCGTACGACCTATATCATTGACGGGCAGGGTCTGATTGAAAAGGTCATGCCCAAAGTCAAGCCGGATACCAACGCCGCGGAAATCTTAACGTATCTGGCAGGGGAGCGGTAAGACATGAGGATCATTATTTCCCCGGCGAAGAAAATGAAGGTGGATACGGACAGCTTTCCCTGCCGGGATTTGCCGGTGTTCCTGCAAAATACGGAGGAGATCTGCCATATATTGCAGGGAATGTCCTATGAGGAACTGAAAAAACTCTGGAAGTGCAACGACCAGATCGCCGCGCTGAATGTCCGGCGGCTGGAAAGCATGGACTTGCGCAGCTGTCTGACCCCGGCGGTGCTGGCCTACGAGGGCATCCAGTATCAGTACATGGCTCCCGGCGTGTTCACGGATCAGGCCTATGCCTATATTCAGGAGCATCTTCGGATCCTGTCCGGGTTTTACGGCATTCTGCGTCCCTTTGACGGGGTGACGCCTTACCGCCTGGAAATGCAGGCGAAGCTCCCGATAGGGGAGTGCAGGGACTTGTATGATTATTGGGGCGACCGCCTTGCCAAAGCCCTCTTCGCGGAAACGGACTGCGTTTTGAATCTTGCCTCCAAGGAGTACAGTATCTGCGTTTCCAAGTATCTGCCGGACTCCGTGAAATTCATCACCTGTGTATTTGGAGAAGAGAAGGACGGCAAGGTGATCGAAAAGGGGACCATGTGCAAGATGGCCCGGGGGGAGATGGTGCGCTTCATGGCAGAACAGGGGATCGATGACCCGGAGCGGACCCGGTCATTCAACCGCCTGAACTACCGGTTTGACGAAACGCGCTCGGATAAAAATACCTATGTTTTCCTCCGAAAAAAAGCGGAAGAAATCGATGACTGACCATATTCAGGCAGCCGGAAGACCTCGGGATCTTCTGGCTGCTTTCTGATGCGTAGAGTGATCTCTCTTTATGAACGCGCGCTCTGGGTCTGGTACATTTTCGCGTATTTCCCGCCCAATGCCATCAGTTCCTCGTGATTGCCCTGTTCCGCGATCCTTCCGTCTTCGATCAGAATGATTTGGTCGGAATCCCGGATGGTGGACAGCCGGTGGGCAATGATGAAGGAGGTCCTGCCCTCACACATTTTCAGGATCGCCCGCTTGATCTTCTGCTCCGTAACCGTATCGACAGAGCTGGTGGCTTCATCGAGGATCACGATCGGCGCGTTGGCAAGCACCGCGCGGGCGATGGTAAGCAGCTGCCGCTCTCCCTGAGACAGCTCATTGCCGCCCTGGCTCAGAACCGTTTGATAGCCGTTGGGCAGGCGTTCGATAAAGCCGTCGGCCCCGGCCATGCGGGCTGCCGCGCGTACCTGCTCGTCGCTGGCATCTGTGTGACCGTAGCGGATATTGTCCGCCACGGACTGGGCAAACAGGGCGGTGTCCTGAAGAACAACACCGAAGGCATTGCGCAGGCTTTTCAGCTTGTAGTCTCTGAGATCGTGGCCGTCCAGCAAAATTTCACCGGCGCTCACATCGTAAAAGCGTGTCAGAAGATTGATGATCGTTGTTTTCCCGGAGCCTGTAGGGCCGACAATGGCCACATGGGTCCCGGCGGGGATCTGTATGGAAATACCGTCCAATATCTTTTTTTCGGGCGTATATCCAAACTGGACCTGGTTCATCACGATGCTGCCCCGCGGGTGCTCCAGCTCCAAAGCGCCGGGAACATCCGCAGGCTCCGGAGGTTCGTCCAGAATCTCGAACACCCGTTCCGCCCCGGCAACGGCTGTCTGGAAGTTATTGTAGATATTCGCGATTTCCACAAACGGCCTTGTAAACTGCCTTACATACAGCAGAAAGCTGGTGATCAGTCCGATGTCGCGGAGATTTCCGTTGATGAACAGGATCCCACTGAAGACGGCCAGCGCTACATAGCACAGATTATTGATGACGTTCATCAGCGGCATGAGATACCCGGAGCAGATCAGTGCCCGGATCGTTGTTTCACAGAGACAGTCATTGCGTTCCTGAAAATCCGCTTCCATCTGCTGCTCCCTGCAAAAGATCTTTACCACCGCAAGACCGGAGATGCTTTCCTCCACCTGGCCATTGAGGGTACCCAATGCCTTCTGCTGGGCCGCGAACAGCTTTCTGGTTCGCTTCGTGACCGCTTTAGTCAGCAAAAAGATCAGAAGGATGCCAACCAGAGAAACCGTGGTCAGCAAAGGGCTTAGGCAAAGCATCATGATCAGAATGCCGATGATCGTAAAGAGATACGTCAAAAGCAGCGTCAGAGAATTAGAAATGGTGGTGCTGATGTTGTCCACATCATTTGTCAGCCGGCTCATCAGTTCCCCATGCTGCTTTCGGTCAAAGAAAGCCAGGGGCAGCGTTTTCATGTGGTGAAACAGGACCATCCGAATATGCCCGATGACACGCTGTCCAAGGGAGGCCATAAAAAACTGCTGTAGAAAGCGGATCAGCCAGTCGCTGAGGTAAAGTCCGCACAGCGCGCACAGCACAAACAGAATGGCATCCCCGTCAACGATCATGGTCACGATCCTGCCGGTCAGATAGGGGGAGAAAATTGCGGCGGCAGAGGACAGGGCGGACAGCAGCAGGATCCACCCCAGTCCTTTTCGCTGCCCCTTTGTCAGTGCCCACAGTCTGCGGAGGGTTCCGCTCATATCCTTTGGCTTTACCACCGCTTTGGCGTGTCCGGGGCGGGAAATGCCATTGATATTTGCCGGGGGGACGGACATGTTCTTATCGGCCATTCTGACCACCTCCAATCTGAGATTCATAGATGGTTCTGTAAAGACCGCAGGTTTTCAAAAGCTGCTCGTGGGTCCCGAACCCCTTCACAAGGCCGTTTTCCAGGCAGAGGATCCGGTCTGTGCCCATGACGGCGGAGATCCGCTGGCTGATCAAAAGAACGGTAAGCGCACCGGAGCGTTCCCGCAGCCTGTGCAGCACATCTGCCTCTGTCTGCGCGTCCAGAGCGCTGGTGCAGTCATCCAGGATCAGGATACGGGGATCCCGCACCAGAGCGCGGGCCAGGGACAGCCGCTGCTTCTGCCCACCGGACAAATTGACACCGCCTTGCCCCAGCCATGTCTGATAACCCTGCTCTGTCTTTTGAATAAATTCCTCCGCACAGGCGGTATACGCTGCACGCTGTATTTCTTCGTCTGTAGCGTCCGCCTTACCCCAGCAGAGGTTGTCCCGAATACTGCCGGTAAACAGCAGCGGTTTCTGGGCCGCGACTGCCACCGCGCTTCGAAGGAGGGATTCATCGATCTGTGTAACATCACAGCCGTCGATCAGAATTCGTCCCGCGGAAACATCGTACAGCCGTGGGATCAGATTGACCAGAGTCGTTTTCCCGGAGCCTGTGGGGCCGATGATCCCGATCGTTTCTCCGGGATGAATGGAGAAGTTCAGTTCTTTCAGTGCTTCCTTTCCCGCCCCGGCATAGGCAAAGGAAACATTTTCAAAGGTAATTTCCCCATGTATATCCGGTTTCAGGGGCTGGTCCGGCCATTGCTGCGCCGGTACTTCGCTCAGGACCTCCTGAATGCGGCCGGAGGACGCGATGGCCCGGACTGCCACATTGATGACGTTGGAAATCATGGTTACAGAGAACAGCACCTGTGTCATGTAATTGACGGAAGCCATCAGCTTTCCGATCTCTGCACTGTTCTGGTTTTTTGATATCCACAGCAGGAGCACGATGCCGAAATTGACAGTGAGGTTGATCAGCGGAGTGAATACCGCCGCCGTGCGGAGGGCGGCAATATTGGCCTGCGCCAGTTCCAGAGAGGCCCTGTCGAATTTCTCGGTTTCCTCTTCCTCCGCGTTGAAGGCCTTTACTACGCGGACAGCGGACAAAAACTCTCTGGAAACGCCGTTGAGCTTGTCCAGTTTCTGCTGCACCGTCCCGAATCGTGGATAGCCGATCTTGATATTCCCCTGGATCAGCGCCGTGACCACAAGGAGAATGCCGATCATGACCGGGGCCTGCTTCGGTGTTTGGATCATGATCAGTGCGATGGCACCCACGCAGGTGATCGGCGCCTTGACCATCATCCGCATGATGCTGTTGATGAACTCCTGGATCTGAGACACATCGTTGGTGATCCGTGTGACGAGGGAGGCGGGCCGCAGGCGGTCAATATTCTCCAAGGACAGCTGTTGGATATGATGGTACATATCCTGCCGCATTTCCTTTCCCACCGTCTGGGAGGTGATACTGGCGAACCGGTTGCGCATGACGGCGGAAAACGCGCCGATCATGGCGATCAGAAGCATGACCGCTCCGTAATACAGGATCCTCCGAATATCCGAGTGCACAACGCCTTCGTCCACAATAAAGGACATGAATGTAGGCTGCAGCAGATCCGCCATCGCCTCCATTGTCAGAAAGATTGTGGACAGGAGAAAGATCCCAATATGCCGTTTTAAATACTGTACAATGAGTTTCATCCCGTACTTCCTGCCTCTCTGCGCGGTAATTTCAGCCATATTGTTTGGTACCTTATGATTATACCCTGTGCATGACATAATGTCAAGGCACCTTATAAAAAAGTGACACCAGAATTTCATCGCGCGGTACATGACCTGCACTTCGATGAAATTCTGATGTCACTGTCAAAACGTGGCTCCTGCTTTAGAAGGAAGAGCACAGACCAGATCCTGCGCCCTTTCGGACACGCAGGATTTCCTATTGAGCGGTTTCCTGGGAATCCGACCAGCCTGAGAGCAGTTTTTCCAACAAACGGGAAAGCTGCTGCTGTTCCTCGATCGTTAATGGGCTGAAATCCGGGAAATGGCTGTTCCTTACCCGCGCTTGAAATGCTTCCACATCCTGCCGCCCTGCCTCTGTCAGGGACAGGAGGATCTTTCGCTTATCAGAGGTGTCCTTTTCCCGGGAAAGAAGACCCTTACGCTCCAGCTTGGCGGCGATCTCGCTCATGGAACCGGGCTGAATGTCCAGCTTTTCCTGTAAAAGCTTCTGAGACATGGGACCTTGATAATACAGAATTTTCAGAATACGCCCCTGCGTCTGGTGCCCGCCGTGATGGTGATTCAGCTTTTGGCCGCAGCGGATCAACAGGATACGGAGCTTTTCCTGAGCGTTCATTTCTGGTTTTTCCATAGGGGCACATCCTTCCCATTCGGTAACGCCAGTATACAAAAGAAACGATAATTTGTCAAGGCGCCTTGACAAATTGGAAGGCCCATGATATTATTAAGGCACCTAATAAACGGAGGGATGAATCATATGGAAAAACAGGTTTGCGATCAGTGCGAAAACCAGTGCTCCATCGACGAGCTGAAATGCGGAAAGGGCCGCAAACACTTTGGCCTGGAGCCTGATGAAGGCGGCAAGGGGCATCCGATGCCGGAAGGCCCTCTGGGGCTTCTGATGCAGTGCGGCCATGTGCTGCATCACGGCGGCGCCAGCGGGGAGGGTCTGCTGCGGGCTTTGAGCGCCGAGGAACAAACGGAGCTGGAACGGCTGCTGGGGTTGCTGCTGGAGGACTGGAAGACCCGGATGCCCGGCAAGGGCCACGGTCAGCCCGGCAAATAAAAGGGCTGCTGAAATAAGAGAACAAAATGGGCGTGATGCCCGAACCCGGGCTGGCAGTTACCATGGCCCTTGGTGCTGATGGTGGCGGTGCTCTGTGCCGCACTTGCTGCCCGATTCCTGCTGCGCGGGAAGACCGCATAGAGGGAAATAGAGAATATGGCCCCCGTTCCTGAGTTCAGGAGCGGGAGCCATTTTTTTGTTATACACTGGGGATCACAGGTCCTGCAAATCCGCAAAAGGAATGTCGTTTTCCAGATTATCCCTTGCGAGATCAGTGTCGATGATCCCGTGAGCCTTGGAAATTGGCTTTTCATGCCACACCTTCTGGCTTGTGCCGAAGGTTTCCGGGATGATGGGCTTTGCTTTTTCCCTGCCGCTCTTGGCCTTACCCTGAAGCTGGGGAACGGGGGAAACGTCATTTCCCGGCCCACGGGTCACATCGGGATGGGTCATACCCTGCTTTGCCATTGAAATCACCTCCGCGTTAGTATCCCACAGCGGAAATAAACCATTCTCATACTATTACCTGATAAAACCATTTGGTTTTATCAGGTAGACACCGCCTTTGGCG